>JAFDME010000298.1 GCA_019306075.1 Deltaproteobacteria bacterium
AAAGGTAGCTTTTTTCGGCAGGCCCAATGTGGGTAAATCTTCCATAATTAATAAGATACTCGGTGAAGAACGTATGGTGGTTTCAGAAATATCAGGAACCACACGAGATTCTGTTGACACCCTGCAGACCCATGGGAAATACAACTACCTGCTGATAGATACGGCCGGTATAAGGAGAAAGGGGAAAACTACTGAAAAACTTGAGAAATTCAGTATCCTGAAATCACTGGCAGCCCTTAATAAGTGTGATATTGCAGTAGTTCTCCTTGACGCTGAAGAGGGTATCACAGAGCAGGACACCAAGGTGATAGGATATGCACTCGAACATGGCCGGGGGCTGATAATTATGGTGAATAAATGGGATCTTCTGCAGGGTGACAGAAAACAGCAGGAAAATGTCCTCTCGGAGGTGGGTCGTCTCCTGCCTTTTCTCGGCTTTGCACCAATCCTCACCGTTTCCGCTCTGACCGGTTATGGTATTAAGCGGTTGTTCCCCGTGATCGGTTCGGTTTACAGACAATATACAGCAACATTTCCCACCTCCGCTCTTAACCGGTTGCTGCGAGAGGCGGTTGAGACACACTCTCCTCCAATATATAGAAATAAGAGGCTAAAATTTTATTACACTTCCCAGATCGGCAGTCGTCCGCCCAAGTTTGTGGTGATGACAAACAGCTACAAGGGAGTGCATTTCTCCTACAAGAGGTATCTGATCAATAAGTTCAGGGAGGGGCTGGATCTTGACAAGGTCCCCATTCAACTGATCTTTAAAGATAAGTCCGGTCAGCGGAGTAAGTAAGCTGCCCTGAATTAGTGCCTTTGAGCCACTTCCATAGCTTTTTTGAAACCTGGTGCTGAACGGCTTATCACATCATCGGGTACACAAAAGGCAAGACGAATATGGCCGGGTGATCCGAATCCGCTGCCTGGTACTGCAAGGATTTTTTCTTCCTGCAGGATTGCGCAAAATTTTACATCATCACCAATCGGGGTCTGAGGGAATATATAAAAGGCACCTTTGGGAGCAGTAAAAGTAAAGCCTGCCTCCTCCAGGATAGCGCAGAACAGCTCTTTTCTCTTTGCATAGATAGAATTGTCAACGGAGACTTCCTGGAGTTCTGCCACCACCCGCTGCATAAGCGCCGGTGCATTGACAAAACCGAGTATTCTGTTGGCAAGGGTCAGGGCATTGACAAGGTTAGCCTTGTCTTCAATCTCAGGATGGACAGCGAGGTAACCTATGCGTTCTCCAGGCAGGGAGAGGTCCTTGGAGTAGGATGAGACAACGATACTGTTTCTGTAGGCACTGAAGATTGATGGTACACTGTTATCATCGAATATGATTTTTCTGTACGGTTCATCAGAAATCATATAGATCGTTGAACTGTGCTTCGAGCCGGCCTTCGTCAGCAACCTGCCCAGGGCCTGGAGGGATTCTGCGGAGTATATCTGGCCTGTGGGATTGTTGGGTGAATTAATGATTACCGCTTTGGTTTTTTCATTGATTACACGCTCAATGGCTTCCAGGTCAAGGTTGAATTGCTCATCCGTGGCGACAATTCTGCTTACTCCGCCATGGTTGTCCACATAAAAATTATATTCAACAAAATAAGGTGCAAGCAGAATTACCTCATCCCCGGGATCAAGGAGTGATTTCATGACCACATTAAGTCCGCCGGCAGCTCCGCAGGTCATAAGCATATCGCCCTGGTTGACAGTGATTTCCTGCTCCTCTGACATTCTCACGGCGATTGCTTCCCTGACCCAGGGGTATCCACCATTTGGCATATAGGAATGGATTCCGGAACTTTCGTCTTTTACGATTTCCCGGATTACCTCGTTATAGCGCTGAGGTGGAGGAACATCAGGGTTGCCGAGACTGAAATCAAAAACATTTTCAGATCCGTGTTCGGCCTTCATCCTGGCACCTTCCTCAAACATCTTCCTGATCCAGGAAGATTTCTCGGCAAAGAGCCTCATTTTTTCAGAAATAGACATTATTTTTCTCCATACAATAGATCGTTGTTTATGATAAACTCGTAAAAAAGTCGACCGTAGCCATAGATGGCTAAGTTTAAAAGTTCGATATACAAGGCGTAGTGTTTTTCTCAGGCCCTCAACTTTACACATGGTATGTTGAGGTTCTGAGAAAAACCTACAACGAAGCAGGTAAACGAGCCTGCGAGACTCCGGATCGGACTTTTTACGACGCCATTATTTATGTTTTTTGAAATATTCATAGGCAGCATTAATCTCCTTCATTTTTTCTTCAGAGATTTTCTGAAATTCATCACCCAAGTGGCGCACTTTGTCAGGATGATATTTCATGCTCAATTTGCGGTACGCCTGTTTAATCTCCTCCATGCTCGCACCCTTCTGCAACCCTAAAGTGGCAAAGTGGCGGTTTACTGTGTCCCTGCCCGGAGCAGCTTCTGTATACTGGTGACCATATTTATATTTGGCCTCTATAGTCCGCTGGTCATAGGCGGATATCTCGAGGTAGGCTGCAATCTTGCGGGCAATCTGCAGTTCATGTTCGGGGACATCTTTTTTGGTGTAGAGGATCTGGAAAACAAGTTCCAGCAGAATAAGCCGTGGTTCGTAGGCAAAAGTGGACTTAAATTCCTCCAGCAGCGAATCAAGGGAGGGAGAGGAATTGGTCGCCTCCTTGATGATATCTTTAACCCAGAGCATCTGGGTCTGATTGTAATTGAGGTTGTATTGGAAAAATCGGTGAATCGTCTGAATTTCTTCCTTTGTGATACGTCCATCAATTTTTGCCGTATGCATCAGGATATGGACCAGGAGCCAGACAAACCTGTTACGGCTTTCAGTCTGTGCCTGGCCATAGGTGGCAACGCGTTTCTGTACCCAGTAGGAGAATCCGAAAAAAAGTGCAACGAAGATAAGAATACCGGCAATCCCGGTATAAATCAGAGTCCCCATGAATTTTATCAGAGAGGGGGCTCCGCCAGATAAAAAGACAATAAGGAGGGCAATCAGGAGACAGCCTCCACAGCCCGGCTGCTGCTGGCGCTGGTAGTTCATCTTTCCTCCCCCGATTGATCAGGGCTTTGAAAAAGAGCCTCGGTGAATTCTGCTGCATCAAAATCCCTCAGATCATCGACCTGCTCGCCGATTCCAATAAAGCGGATGGGAATTTTTGTTTCTTTACAGATATTGGCGACGATACCACCCTTTGAGGTGCCGTCAAGCTTGGTCAGGGCAAGGCCGGTTACGCCCACAGCGTCATTGAATAATCTGGCCTGACTGATTCCGTTCTGCCCGGTAGTGGCATCAATAACAAGAAGGATCTCATGGGGTGCCCCCGGCAGTTTTTTTCCCATAACTCTTTTTATTTTTTTCAATTCTTCCATCAGGTTTGAGTGGGTATGGAGTCTTCCTGCGGTATCAACAAGGACCACGTCAACCTCTTTTGACAGGGCTGTGGCAATGGAGTCAAATACAACGGAGGAGGGATCAGCACCTTCCTCACGGGAAAAAACCGGGATGCCGTTTCTATCCCCCCATATCTGCAGCTGTGAGACTGCTGCAGCACGGAAAGTATCTGCCGCTACAAGCATAACCGATCTGCCGGAATGAACAAACTTACTCGCAATTTTTCCT
>JAFDME010000299.1 GCA_019306075.1 Deltaproteobacteria bacterium
ACTGATTGAAGCAGAAGACCGCTTCCGTTATTTCCTGCGCGCATATCGCATGCCTGAAAGATTCAGGGACATCAGCATGCAAGAAAAAGAAAAGGAGATGATGAAAACCCGTCTCGCTCTTCAACGTCTTGGCGACGCAAACAGTGATTTGACAATATTTTCCTTCTGGCCCGACGTGGCAATGATAAAAGAGGTTGGATGGCCTCTGCAGGTCGGGGATGCCCTCTGTCTCCACGATGATCAGATCAAATCCAGAATCTGTATGGCCCAGGGAAGACAAAACACGAATTACGGCATCAACCTCTATGCCTGCCACCCTTTCTTCATTCAAGGAATAGCTACCATGACCAATGGTGAAAATACGGCCTTTGTCCCCATTAAGGACTGGCTGCTTGGCAAAAAATTCCCTGGATACACCGGCTACCACAGTGACAGTGAGGTATTTACCCATATTCTCCACTACACAATCAAACAACTCAAACTTCCTCTGCAGGCATACAAGCATATAATTACTCCACTCAGCACCGCTGAGCTGACCCAACATCCACAGGGTGATTTCCTGAAAGGACTGAAGGATGTTTGTAAACGGCTGATCATCGATGGCCCCAATGCCGTAATAGGCACCCTGCCGGATGAAACATGCCTGCTCGTCATGGACCAGAAAAAACTTCGTCCCGCAATTGTTGGAGGACATGAAGGAACATGGGCAATAGCCTCCGAAATATGCGGCGTTGACGCTATGATTCCCGACCGTGACTCTTCCCTCGATTTCCAGCCGATGCGTGAACATACAGTAATTGTACCACCAGACAGAAAGGAATTAACAATATGGTCTCAACACGATCAGTTTCCGTTGCCCCAAGCAGCCTGACATCAAGCGATTTACCCTGGATAATTGAACACCGTGAGGAGAGATGTACTCTCTGCGGACAATGCACTGCTGTTTGTCCAAAAGAGGCAATCTATCTATCTCATATGCGACAGCGTGTGCCCAAACTTGACGTGTTCAGTAAAAAAAGAGGGAGTGACTACCGCAACTTCACCGGCATCAGGCAGCGAACTACCATGGCCAACAGCTGTATAGGATGCGGCATGTGCTCCATGGTCTGCCCTAATGATGCAATTACCCCGGTTCCGGGCAGCAATGAAAACCGTACGCTGTTTTTCGAAAACCAGAAAGGTGAACCCAGTAAGAGAGGGGGGCGCAGAAATGTGCCGGGGAGCACTCTGCTTGACCGCATCATTTTCAACCGGATATCCATGTTAACTGACCCCGCACTTGATGCCGGCCGACATGAATTTTCTCTAACAACCACCCTTGGCAGACTTCTCTCTCCTGAAGAGTACCTCAAACGAACCCTGAATGGTGGATGGATCCCGCCAACCAGGGAGATTTTTCCTTTTGTAATCGGCTCAATGTCTTTTGGCGCCCTGTCACCAAACATGTGGCTTGGGTTGCTTCAGGGAGTCGCCTACTGCAATGAGGTTCTAGGCATACCCGTCGTAATGTGTACCGGCGAGGGCGGCTGCCCTCCATGGGTACTGAGAAGCCCCTATCTGAAATACATTATTCTCCAGATTGCCTCCGGCTATTTCGGCTGGGATGAAATAATCCGTGCCATCCCGGAGATGCAGTGCAATCCTGCAGCAATTGAAATTAAATACGGACAGGGTGCAAAACCGGGAGATGGCGGGCTGCTGATGTGGTTCAAAGTATCGAAACTCATAGCCAGGCTACGGGGAGTTCCTGAAGGTGTCGATCTACCATCGCCACCTGTGCACCAAACGCTCTATTCCATCGAAGAGAGTGTCATGAAAATGATACAGACCCTCTCTACTGCATTTAATCACCAGGTGCCGGTTTATCCGAAAATTTCTGCATCAACATCTGCGAAATCGGTGATGAACAACCTGGTCCGTAACCCCTACGCCGCCGGCCTTCTGATTGACGGAATTGATGGTGGAACAGGTGCCGCCTATAATGTATCTCTCGATGCAACAGGTCACCCGGTTGCATCCTGTGTCAGGGAATGTTACCTCGACCTTGCTGCACAGGGCAAGCAGAATGAAATTCCAATATTCGCAGCAGGGGGTATTGGCAAAAACGGCAATATTGCCCAGAACGGTATGGCTCTTGTCATGCTGGGTGCTTCCGGAGTTCACATAGGCAAATATATCATGCAGGCCACAGCCGGATGTCTCGGCAACGAAAAAAATCGCTGCAATGTCTGTAACATCGGTATCTGCCCCAAAGGAATAACCAGTCAGAATCCCAAGTTATACCGAAGACTTGACCCGGATGTTGTAGCTGAACGTGTGGCGGATACCTTTACGTCCATCAGAACTGAAGTCAAGAAAATAATGGCTCCACTGGGTCGGTCTCAGAGTTTACCCATCGGTATGTCAGATGCCCTCGGTATTGCAGATAAAGATGCCGCAGAACGACTTCAGATCAGATATGTCTGCTAAGTAGATTTGCAGGAGTGTGTATTCTTTTCTGATCTCTCTTATATTCATATCTGCCGCATGAGTGAACCAGATGAATGCATGCTTCACATGGCTCTCCACAACAAAAAATGTAAATCGTCACTATAGCAGGACAGCTATCCGGCTGTAATCGATTTTCATAGAAATAATAGTTTCAATATCACCTGTTTTTTCCATTTGATAGAAGGAGTTTGCAGTGACTACTACTGTTTTAAAAGGTGTCAATGAAAATGGCCAGCGAATTAATTCAATGGATTTTGAAAAGCTGGTACGCCAATCTGCAATATCATCATCCAATCTTACCCTGCAGTCCTACGGTCAACATAACATAGGTATACGACTGCATCGGGAAGGCGGACTTAACCTGACTGTGGAAGGACCTTCCGGTCAACGACTTGGCTGTATGGGACTGCCGGGGACTGTCATCACTTGCAAAGGTGCCACCTCCGATGACGTGGGCTATCTCAATATAGGTGCCGAAATAACTGTCCTTGGAGATGCCACGAACGGTGTCTGCAATGCCATGGCCAACGGCAAAGTTTTTATTGGTGGATCCATTGGGGCACGTGGATTGACCATGACAAAATGGAATCCCGATTATGACAGGCCGGAACTGTGGATACTTGGGTCAACCGGCGATTCCTTTGCGGAGTTTAACTGCGGAGGGATTGGTGTTATTTGCGGTATTGATGCGAAGAATCCCGATAATATTCTTGGTTATCGCCCCTGTGTCGGCATGGTGGGTGGAACAATTTATTTCCGTGGCAAAATCGATAACTCGTTCCCGGAAACCAATGCCAGACTCGCCGTCCCTGACGACAGACAGTGGCAATGGCTGCAGGAAAACATTGGTGGTTTTCTTAAAAAAATTCATCGGTCAGATCTCCTTGAAACCCTGAGTGTCCGGGAAGAGTGGCAAATGCTGCTGACAGTCACTCCTCAGGAAAGGGCACTGATGTGGTCGGGACCGATGCCCATGGCAGAATTTCGTAATAATCACTGGAACAAGGCTTTTGGCGGCGATCCGCTAAGAGATATTGCACCCGGACTTGACCGCTCAGTTATTGACACTATAACAACGGGTGAACTGCGCAGAAAAAAACCTTATTGGGCAAATTGCGAATCAGCCGCTCCATG
>JAFDME010000300.1 GCA_019306075.1 Deltaproteobacteria bacterium
TGACCGGTGACTTTCTCGCTCAGGAACCTTTTTGCAGCTATATCCCGAAAAAATTACAAAAACAGACATGATTATGAATGATACCTTTCTCAAGGCCTGCCGTGGTGAAAAAACCGACTACACTCCCATCTGGATGATGCGCCAGGCTGGCCGTTATCTGCCCGAATATCAGAAGGTCCGCGGCAACGTCACCTTTCTTGAACTATGCAAATCACCCGAACTCTGCGTTGAGGTGACCCTGCAGCCCATCGATATTCTTAATATGGACGCGGCTATCCTCTTTTCCGATATTCTTATCCTAATGGAGGCGATGGGAGCCCCGCTTGAATTTCACGAAGGCAGGGGCCCGGTTTTTCCAAAAACCTTCAGGGACACTGAAAGTATTGAAAAACTCCGGATTCCCGATGCTGATGAGACCATGCCTTTTGTGATGGAAACAATCAGACTTCTGCGAAAGGAATTAAAGGTGCCCCTTATCGGCTTTGCCGGTGCACCGTTCACCTGTGCCACCTATCTGATTGAGGGCGGGTCATCAAAGGTCTTCTGGGAGACCAAAAAGATGATGTTTACAGCGCCTGAACTCTTCCATCAGCTGATGGACAAAATCACGGAGTCCACTATCCTCTACCTCCAGGCACAGGCCAGAGCCGGAGCACAGGCATTACAGATCTTTGACAGCTGGGCTGGCATCCTGGCGCCTTCTGATTTTGCTCTCTTTGCGCTGCCGTATGTGCAGAAAATTATCAACAGCCTGAAACAGTTTGATATTCCCCTTATCTACTTTGCCAATAACGGAGCCACCCTTCTTGATCTCTCGGTCAGCTCCGGGGCGGATGTGATCGGCCTTGACTGGCGTATAAATATAGGGGATGCCATCAAACGTGTTGGTAAAAAGGCGGTACAGGGCAATATTGATCCCTTTGCCCTGCTCCTGCCGAAAGATAAGCTGCGGGCACGCATCGGAAGGCTGCTGGATGACGCCAAAGACGCCCATGGACATATCTTCAACCTGGGTCATGGTATCCACCAATTCACGCCACCTGAGCAGGCAAAAATTGCGGTTGATGCTGTGCATGAACTGAGCGGCAGATAGTGAAATGACGCCAGCCACTCCCACCGTAAACCAGTGCCTTGATTTTATTGACCGGTTTGAAATGCTCGATAATATAAGAGCTCACTCTTTCAAGGTTGGTCGGGTCGCCGAACTTATAATTGATGGGCTTAAAAAGGCAGAAAAGACCACATCATCGCTGCCTGCAAGGGACTTTGTTATCGCCGGTGCCCTCCTTCACGACATAGCCAAAACAGAGTGTATCAAGACAGGTTGTCTGCACGCGGACCGGGGAGACGAGATATGCAGAGATCTCGGTTATCCGGAAATCGGGGAAATTGTCAGAGAGCATGTGATCCTGAAGGAATTCACAGCCAAACTCTATCAGCAGGGACTCTTTGGTGCTAAAGAGCTTGTCTACTACGCAGATAAGAGAGTGCGCCATGATGAGATTGTCTCCCTCGACAGCCGTCTTGACTATATTATTGAGCGATACGGCAACAGTGACCCGAAAAGGGAACACTATATACGACTGAACTTTCAGCAGGCACAAGAGCTTGAGGTGTATCTTTTCAATTTCCTTGACTTCAGCGCTGATCAGGTGCCTCTGCTTATTTCACAGGACCCTTTCTCCAGAGCCTGATCAGATTATTGTTTGACTAGAACTCAAACCCAGCTGTCAGCAAGGGTTGCAGCGGGGTACGGCAAACAATCCCGCTGCGAGGCACGAGCGTGGACGTTTGGTGGTATCCTGCTGTAACACTGCGGTTCAGGGAAACCACCAAATTTACGAAAGTAAAGTTCAGTGAAAATCAAAGATCAACGAATTAAAAAATGGCAGATCGAATTGATAACAGCTACTTCGTAGAGCTGGCAGAACAGAATCCTGCAGATATATGCCGTCGGGCAGGATGCAGTTATGATACCGACAACAGATCATATAGAATCGACCTGTGGGTCAATGAATATGAAGTAGACCCGGCACAATGTAGAGTGACGGGTATAAATGATGATTTCACACCTCCACACGAATACTTTGACCTCTTCATCATCTACTACCTGCTGAGAGCAAAAGAACTCAGGCTGAATGGTGAATGGATATCTGAAAAGGACATTCCCGGCGGCTCTGGCTTCTTCCGCGGCCCCCATGACATCCCCACGGAGATGATCTGCAACCGTTTTCACAATGATATAGGGGCGTTTAAGAAGAGATGCGAGCAACTGCATGGAACAGCAATTGATATGGGAGATGCGGCCTTCACCTTCAGGATAGCACCACGAATACCGGTGACAGTGCTCTACTGGACGGGAGATGAAGATTTTTCACCTGAGGCAAAGATCCTCTACGACAGGTCAATTACCGAACACCTCTCTTTAGATATTATCTTTGCCCTGGTGTTCGAAGTCTGTTCAAGGATAGGCGCCGGTGACTCATAGCTTAACCACAGCCGCAGTCACAGCTCCCATCCCCGCAGCTGTGGCTCAACCCCTTTGCAATTGACTGTATAAGTTCTCTGCTGTCAGCCTCACTTACACCGGTTACAGTAACCTCCAGAAATAGCGGCTCTGGCGGTTTCCCTACACCAAGGGCACAAAATAGAGGCAGGCGAAGATGACCAAAGGTCTCTGAAACCCCAGCCGGGGAGACAACCAGATTGATTTTATCACCCTCTCCTTTTTCATAAAGCACAGTTTCCAGACCACAAAGCCCACTGCTGCCGGCACCATATATAAAATCAAAGTCCACAGAATCGGGAGTTAGGTTATAGTCGTTTTCCTTATTTCCGGCTCTCAGACTAACTGCAACTTTTGATAAATTATGAATATTATTGGTCAAAACAGTCTCCTTTTAATTTTTTTCAGTATTACATCTTTACGATAATACAGCTGATGAATTGCACAAGCGGGAGACGAAAATCAAAGCCAAATAGAAATATATCTGGACAGGAAGGCTGGCTGTGCATTACAAAAAGCCATGTTGAACTTTTCAGACTCCAACAGAAAAACAGAGAGTAAGGCACCAATGTCTGCAGAGAAAAACAACAAATCTGCCACCATCAGACTGGGAAGAACAGGGCACCGTCCTTTCTGGGTGCTGAAACTTTCCATTTTTATCAGAGCTGTACACCAGGTTGGTGCGGCTGTATTTCTCACCTCGTTTCTACTGGGTGATCCAGGCCCGCCACCCCTGCCGTATATTCTCCTGGCCACCCTGAGCGGCGTTGCCCTCCTCTTGGTAGAAGCTATGCGGCACCGGCAGCTATACAGGGAACTCTCCGGGCTGACAACGCTCATCAAACTCATCTTGATTGGTGCCGCCTACCATGGTTATCTCCCTGGAACAATCACCATACTCTGTGCTTTTATGCTCGCATCCATCAGCTCCCATGCACCAAAACTCTACCGCCACAGACTACTTTTTTAACTCTTCAATATGCAGCACCTCCATATAAACCGGACCGCAGGCTAACTTTGATAGAGCAACAAAATGAAACGAACAATACTTAAAGATGGTACCACTATCCCATCCCTCGGCCTTGGCACCTGG
>JAFDME010000044.1 GCA_019306075.1 Deltaproteobacteria bacterium
AAAGAAACAGGAATGAACAATGATAAGGAAAATATTTTGGTTAGCCCAAAACTAAAGGATGCAACCATTTCACTGGAAAACCGTGTAGCCACTCTGACCTTGCAGCGTGATGATGTACGCAATTCCCTGACAGGCACATCCCTGGTTGATGATATCGTGGATACCGTCAACTGGGTGAATTGTGAACCGGAGGTCTCAGTTCTTATCATTACTGGTGGTGGTAAGGCCTTTTCCTCCGGTGGTAATGTCACAGCCATGCATGACCGGTCGGATATTTTTAATGGAACCCCAATCAAGATTCAGGAGCAATATCGACATGGAATTCAACAAATGCCGTTGGCACTGCATGCGTCGGAGATTCCTGTAATTGCTGCTGTCAACGGGGTGGCCATTGGAGCTGGCTTTGACCTTGCCTGCATGTGTGACATTCGCATCGCTTCAACCCGTGCACAGGTGAGCGAAGCTTTTATCAACTTTGGTATTACACCTGGGGACGGGGGCGCCTGGTTCCTGCAGCGTCTAATAGGTTACCAGAAGGCGGCTGAACTGACCTTTACCGGTAGACTTGTCTCGGCGGATGAAGCATTCAGGCTTGGTCTGTTTCTCGAGGTGGTAGAACCCAATACCCTTATGCCGCGGGTACACGAACTGGCACTGCAGATCGCGGACAAGTCACCCCAGGCTGTACGATTGACCAAAAGAATGATGAAGCTCGCACAACGAAGTGAACTTACTGATTTTCTCGATCTTTGTGCCTGTTTTCAGTCTATGGCGCATCATACGAGTGATCATTTGGAGGCAGTCAGCGCCTTTCTCGAAAAGCGTAAAGCTTATTTTAAGGGGGAATAATATGACCTGCAGAGCAAAAGATGTTACCGAAAATCAGAAACATAACAGATATGTAATAATATTCCGGCCGAACAGATACGATTTAAATAGAGAAAATTACCGTTTCTGAATGATATTCAGGATAATGGTTTGATAGTGTGAATATTTATTAATAAATATATCAAGGGGATAATGATGCAATTCAAGTTAACTGATGAACAGCAGATGATGCAGGACATGGCCAGGGATTTTGCCCAGAAGGAAATTCTCCCTACCCTTAAAGAAGATGAAATCAACCATACATTTCGCCCGGAACTGGTCAAAAAAATGGGTGATCTCGGCTTTTTCGGCTGCGCGCTCCCTGAAGAGTACGGCGGAAACGGTTGCGGTTTTTTCGAGTCGGTTATTCTGGGTGAACAGTTAGCCAAAGTAAGCGGTTCCTGGCGGGTGCCCCTCAATATGCAGAATATCGGTCCCTCAATAACTGTGAACAAGTTCGGTACCAGAGAGCAGAAAGAGCGCTTTATACCGGCATGGGTAAAAGGTGAGTCTTTCGGCTTTTTCGCCATCACTGAACCAAATTCGGGTTCGGATGTTGCCGGCATGGGGACGACGGCCACAGATTGTGGCGACCATTGGGAACTGAATGGTCAGAAGATGTGGATTTCCAACGCCCATGTAGGTGACTGGGGTTTGGTCTATGCCTTCACCGACAGGAGCAAGAAATATAAAGGAATGACCTGTTTTATCGTTAACCTGAAGGACAATGAAGGCATTACCACCGCCGCCATTGAAACCAAGCTCGGTCTCCACTGCTCCCCAACCGGCGAAATTGCTTTTACCCATGCAAGGATTCCAAAAGACTCGGTTCTGGGTGAAGTCGGCCAGGGCTTCAAAATTTGTATGTACCAACTCAATAACACCAGGGTCAGCTGTGCCTCAGGTGCAATTGGTATCGGCGGTGGAGCCATTGCGGCTGCCATCGGGTATGCCAACGAGCGCACCCAGTTCGGTAAGAAGATCGGCAGCTACCAGATGATCCAATCCCAGATTGCAGATATGGTAGCGGAGCATGAAGCGGCCAAGTTGCTTGTTTATCAGGCCGCCTGGTTGAAGGATCAGGGGATGCCCAATCAGTACCAGACCTCAATGGCCAAATTGTTTTCCTCGGAGGCCGCTGTCCATGCCGCTGGCGAGACAATGAAAATTTTTGGCAGTTATGGTTTTTCCACCGAATTTCCTGCGGAACGTTTCTTGCGCGACGCACAATCGCTACGTGTCGTCGAGGGGACCAGTAATATTCAGAAAACGATTATTGCCGGGATTGCTCTTGGAGATGCTCCAAACCGTTAAACAAACCGGATGATAGCGCCTAACTACTAGGAATTTATTGTTTTAAGTCGAAGGAAAAGGAGATCTGTATGTCACGCAGCCAAACACCATTACGTCCATATTTTGAGAGCATGCCCGCAATCGGGAGTGTTCTAAGTGATGATGATATCACACGCACACTGGAAAATGTTGATTCGGTCAGGGAGCAGGAACGAATTATTGCCAAAGAGGTTGAGCGTGTTGAAAACGCCGGTATTCCTGCCAAAAAAATTCATGACCGCGGGGGACTGACCATTTATGAACGTCTTGATTATTTGGTTGACGCCGGTACATGGTGCCCTCTCCATACACTCTACAACCCTCAAGACAATGAGGAGGGGTGCACCGGGGTGGTCAATGGCATCGGCAAAATATGCGGCAAGTGGGCAGTGATCATTGGCTTTGACAACAAGGTCATGGCCGGTGCATGGATATCGGGTCAGTCAGAGAATATTCTCATGGTTACTGATATGGCTAAACGGCTAAACGTTCCCCTAGTCTGGTTGACAAATTGCAGTGGGGTGAAGCTGATGGAGCAAGAGACTGTCTATGCTGGTCGACGGTCGAGCGGAACTCCTTTTTTTCGTCATGCAGATCTTAATCATCTGGGAATTCCCATCCTGAATGCGATCTATGGAACAAATCCGGCCGGCGGCGGATATCAGGGGATCAGTCCGACCATACTGTTGGCCCACGAAGATGCAAATATTGCTGTTGGCGGCGCCGGTATTGTTGGTGGGATGAACCCAAAAGGACATTTCGATGTGGAAGCAGCAAAGTCGCTGATCGAAGCAACGAAAAATTTCAAAAGTAAAAGTCCAGGTCGGGTTGAAACTCATTTTGACAAGACCGCATACTTCCGTGAGGTTCATGATACTGAACAGGGGGTATTGGATGGCATCAAGGGATACATGAAGATGATGCCGGCCTATGACCCTACCATGTTTCGGGTAGCTGCACCGGCAGCCCCGAAGTTTCCTGCCGAAGATCTCAATAAGATTCTTCCCATCAATCAGAAGCGTCAATATGATGTCAAGCAGATTCTCGCGCGCCTTACAGATAACAGCGAGTTTCTAGAATATCGATCTGATTATGGTCCTGAGGTTTTTACCGGACTCGGCAAGGTCGATGGTTTCGCCGTAGCCTTCATTGGTAACAATCAGGGATTTTTCCCCGGGTATCCGAAATACGCCAACGAAACTTATTTTGCTGTTGGTGGTAAACATTACCGTGAGGGGCTGATCAAACAGGCAGAATTCGTCACTCTCTGTGGGCGTGACAACCTGCCCATCATTTGGCTGCAGGATACATCAGGGATTGATGTCGGCGATCTGGCCGAAGAGGCAGAATTGCTTTCCCTTGGCCAGTCCCTCGTCTATTCGATCGAGCAGACCGAGTTGTCGATGATGTGTATTGTTCTACGCAAAGGCTCTGCTGCCGCTCACTACATCATGTGCGGGCCGCAGGCCAATAACAACAATGCCTTTACCCTTGGTACACCGATGACTGAGATCTATGTCATGCATGGTGAGACTGCTGCCGCCGCCTCATATGCACGGCGACTCGTTAAGGAAGAAGCCGCTGGCAACAGCCTTGATCCTGTTCTTGAGAAAATGAACCAGATGATCAAGGATTATCGGGATAAATCCCGTCCGGCGTTCTGCGCGATGAATGGATTTGTCGATGAAATTGTCGCTTTGCCTGACCTGCGCAAGTACATCCAGGCTTTTGTCGGAGCCAATTATCAAAATCCAAGATCAATTACTCCTGTCCATCAAATGCTCCTTCCCAGAATTATCAAGGGATAGTGGGTTAACCAAAGCAGAAAGTATTGTTTTTCATGTCCAAACAATACCTGACAGGCGAGGTTTTTATAACTGTAAATGAACAATTCAATGATACTTGGAGGACAAGGAGATTATGGAAAAGGCCATTCAAGACCAGTATGCTGATGAATTCGCCATTGTTATGGTTGCGGAAGTCTCAATGATGATGGTCTGCACATAAAGAGCTATATGGATGGTGACGAGACTGTCTGTCGTTTTACTCCTGCTCATAAGTATTCCGGAGGGTTTCCCGGCTTATTTCCCGTTTACCGGAGTAAGGCACTAAAAATGTTCAACCGTTTTGCTGTAACGGGATGTCCCACTTTTTCATATATTTCCATATTGCTGTTCGGCTTAAACCGGCCTGTCGTCCCACCTCTGCTTTATTGTAACCGCAGTCATCAAGGAGCTTGAGCAGGCTTTCTTTCGTCAATTTCTTTCGCTTTATCGCGATAGGGGCTGGTATTCCCACTGCCCGAGTAGTTGTCAGATCAGTCTGACGAATTTCGATGGGAAGATCATCCTGCTGAATTCTGTCACTCTTGCAGAGGACAAATGCGTGTTCTATGGCATTCTCCAGTTCACGGACATTCCCTGGCCAGTTGTAGTCCATAAAAGTGCGCATCACCTGTCGGGAACTGTCCATAATACGCTTTCCTGTTTTTTTGTTAAAAAGTTTGATAAAGTGACTGATCAGCATGGGGATGTCTTCCTTGTGTTCTCTCAGAGGAGGAAGTGTTATGGGGAATACCTTAAGTCTGTAGTAGAGATCTTCCCGAAATTTGCCATCTTTCACTTTGGCATAGAGATCTCGATGGGTGGCGGTAACAATACGAATGTCAATTTTTCGTTTTTTTGATTCACCGACCCGCTCGATCTCCCGTTCCTGCAGAACCCGCAGAAGTTTTACCTGGATGAACGAGCTCAGTTCACCGATCTCATCGAGGAATATGGTACCTCCAGTCGCTTCTTCAAACCTGCCAATCCGGTTATGGATTGCACCGGTGTACGCTCCTTTTACATGGCCGAAGAGTTCACTTTCAAGAAGTGTCTCTGAAAGGGCACTGCAGTTGACGGTTATCAGCGGTTTTGATTGGCGTTCACTGTTAAAATGAATTGCACCGGCTACCAGTTCCTTGCCTGTACCGCTCTCGCCGTGAATAAGAATTGTTGCGTTACTGGCCGCTGCCGCCTCGATGGCTGCAAAGACCTCACGCATCGCCCTGCTTTTTCCGATTATATTATCCAGGCGATGGATTTCTCCCAGGCGCAGTGCTGCCTTCTCTGCTCTGCGGCGGGCCCGGTTGAGTTCGGTCAGATCGGTTACAGTTTCAACCACTCCAAGAATATCTCCTCTTTCATCTTTTACCACGCTGGCATTTTTGATCACCGGAACATCATGTCCATCTTTATGCTGCAGCTGACACTCTTTTGCGTCGGTATATTCCCGTTCAAATATTTTACACTTCTTTATATCCGCGGGACATTTTTTGTCGAAGCACTGGTTGCAGCGAAGTATTTCACATGTTTTTCCCAGGGCTTCTTCAGCTTTATAGCCACTTATTCTCTCCATGGATTGATTCCACGACGAGATATGGCCATCGCTGTCCATGGTAAACAGGCCGTCGGCCATGGAGTCAATGATCCTGCTGATAAAGTTCCGGTTCCAGATTGCCTGCGTTTTTTTTCTCATCGGATGGAAGTTTTCCCTGCAAATGTTTCTCCGGATTTTCCGGCGCTACGTTTGTTAGATATTACTCCGAAACTTCTGTAATAAAAAACAATAAGTCGAAGAAGATCATTTGAAATTATATGGTTGAATATACTTCTATGGCACTTATCCAGTCATACTAAAAAAAATTCCAACTTGTCGGGTTATAACTGATACAGTGACTAACCTCCCCGGTAACGTTACTTGCGTTAGCCGGAGGTTAGTCACTGTTGGCAGCGGCTGTCAACCGGAAAATCAGATGGTCGTATTATAAAATGTTCAGTAGAGGGGTCGATACGATCACTCCCAGGGGTCCAGCTTGTCCGTTCATCTGTGGGATCTGCCAATCTGGGAACCACAGGTCACTGCAGTCGTTGCAAGTTGCGGAAAATGCTGCCTAACCAATTGACTTATTATGGATATTGCCAGAAGCAGAGCGCAAAAAATTTTTATCTTGAAAATATTTTGAATAGTTTGTTAAATAAAATTGATATTTGACGGAGAGGAAAATCAGCAGTATCGATTTCATCAAAGGTCAGAAATCTTACTTAAGCGCATCAGTTCCACACTCCCCTAAGAATTGCTGTTACTCATTCTCATCTTACAGGAGGTTCAATGGACGCAGCACACCAAAAACCCAACACCGAAAAACGTTATTCGCTGATTGCTGAGATAGACCCGCCAAAGGGAGTAGATTTGGCAGGTTTCCTCGATACTGCCCTCAAGGTAAGAGGGCGGGTTGACAATGTCAGGGTGACGGACAGTGAACACGCGATCATGCGTATGTCGCCGATTGCTCCCTGTCTCGCGCTTATTGATAAAGCAATTGAACCAATAATGATCATAACCGGCAGGGATCGGAACAGAATTTCATTTCAGGCCGATCTTCTCTCTGCCGCAGCTCTTGGTATAAAAAAGATTGTGGTCAAGGAGGGGCATGATCCGGCAGAAGGAGATCAGCCGGTGGCGAGGACAAGCGGAGATCTTGATCTGGTGTCCATGCTGCAGTGTGTTGCCGCCCTGAACAGCGGTAAGGATCTTGCAGGGGAATCCCTCGACGGCGCTACGGATTTTGAGATAGGTGTTTCGATGGAGCTTTCTGATGATGTTAATTTCAACAGGGAAAGAGCCGAATTTGTTTTGCAGCTTGAGGAATATGGGGTGACATCGGTTACCCTCGGGCCCACCTACGATATCAATATCGTAGAGCAGTTTGTACCATTTGCGGAAAAAACAGGTATAAAGCTCTACTCTTCACTTATGTTTTTAAAGTCTGTTACCATGATAAGGTACCTCAATAATCTAGCGGGTACCCCTTCAATTCCACAGGAATTCCTTAAATTGGCTGGCGGGGCAGATTGCCCGAATTTCTGGATCTCATTGACCGGTAGACAGCAGTGAGAAACTCATCTGTTCTGTCCACGGCAAACAAGAATCCTGACGATATTGCTGCAGAACTGGGGCCGTATCATTATCTGCACACTATCCTGGAAGGGACTCCGAACGGGGTTGTTGTTGTTGGCCTTGATCACAGGATAATCCACGCCAACCCTGCCGCCATACGATTTCTGGCCATTCCCGATAGCGATTTTAAAGGAAAATCACTGCAATCTGCGCTGGGCAGCAGTAACACCGCACTTTTTGACAGCATCGTGGGATATTTTCAGTTACCAGCCGGAAAGAGCATTCCTGATGTCAGGCACGAGATTGTAATTATGGAAGACGGCAGTCGCTGCATTTTGAATGCGGTAATTGTCTATCCTCCTTCATCTCCGGATTACTATCTGGTGTATCTGATCGATATCACACATCAGAAAAAGCTGGAAGGTGAGCTGAGGAGGCGAAATTCATTTTTTCACAATCTTATAGACTCTTCCGTGGATGGAATTATTGCTGCTGATATGAGGGGCAATATCGTGCTCTTTAACAAGGGTGCGCAATCGCTGCTGGGATATGATGAGGAGGAAACCAGGACCAGTTTGCATGTCAGCGGACTTTATCAGGACAACGGGGCGTATGAACTGATCAAACGGATGCGCAGTGATGACTTTGGAGGTAAAGGAAGGCTGCTTCGTCATAAGCTGGTCGTCAAACATAAAGATGGTCATGAGATTCCGGTGAGCTTTTCCGGCGGGATCATCTATGACAGGGGTCAGGAGATTGCAACATTTGGTCTGTTCACAGATCTGCGGGAGTTACAGCAGATTGAAGAAGACCTGGAGCAGACCCATAACATGCTGATGCAATCTGAAAAAATGGCAGGTCTCGGTCGTCTTGCCGCAGGTGTTGCCCATGAGATAAATAACCCGATGTCCGGCATAATGCTTTATGCAAACCTTATTCAGGAAGAGCTGGGTGAAGAGCATGTGCTAAATGACGATCTGCTGACCATTATACACGAAGCCGAGCGGTGCAAAGTTATTGTTGCAGATCTTCTGGAATTTTCCCATCAGACCACCTACGAGATGAATCTGGTTGAGCTTAATGATGTGGTTCATAAGACTATCACCGTCCTGCAGCACCAGCCTGTTTTTCAAAATATTACAGTTTCCATGGAGCTCGCCGATGATCTGCTGCCTATTTACGGCAACCCGATCAGGCTGAATCAGGTGGTGATGAATATCATCGTTAATGCGGCCCAGGCCATTGATGGCAGTGGCAGTATCACCATAGCCACCAGGTGCAGGGCGAATCATGATATTAACGAGTTGTGCATTACGGATTCCGGTCCGGGGATCGACAATGACCTGCTCGAGCAAATTTTTGAGCCTTTTTTTACTACTAAGGCAACAGGGGAGGGCACCGGGTTGGGACTGTCGGTTTCCTACGCAATTGTTAAAGAACATAAAGGAAGTATCAGAGTTCAATCTTCGCCTGAGTCAGGTACCACCTTTACTCTCCGTTTCCCTGCAGTTATGGAGACATTGACCGGAGAAAGCAATGAATAACAGTACCATTTCACCAGAGAGCAGGAATCAGAAATTTCTCAATAAACTGAAGGAAAGGGAGATCAACGTGCAGGCCTGCTATCAGTGTGGCCGATGTTCTGCGGGTTGTCCCATCGGGGAGTTCTTTGATATGAATGTTATGGAGGTGGTGCGGCTTGCGGCCTACGGCATGGAGGAACCGCTGCTGAAGAGCCATACTATCTGGTTATGTGCCGCCTGTGAAACATGTGCTACCAGGTGCCCGAACGATATAGAGATTGCAGGTCTGATGGACGTGTTAAGGGAGATAGCACTGCGAAAGGGTATTGCTCCGGCTGAACCGAAAGTACCTCTTTTTCACAAAGCTTTTTTGAGCTCAATCAGTCACTGGGGGCGAGCCTACGAAATAGGAATGATTGCCGGTTACAAGATCAATACACGGGATCTTTTCAGTGATATGAAGCTCGGGCTGAATATGTTTCTCAAAGGGAGGCTGAAGCTCACTCCACATTCAATAAAGGGAAAAGCTGATGTCAGGCAGATTTTTTCCGGCCAGGGAAAGGAGTATGACAGATGAAACTTTCATATTATCCGGGCTGTTCTCTTGAAGGAACGGCGCTTGATTACGATCAGTCGGTAAGGGAACTCTGCGCGCATCTGGGCGTAGAGCTGGTTGATATTCCCGACTGGAACTGTTGCGGGGCCTCGTCTGCTCATATGACCGACCATGAGGTTGGGATGCGACTGCCCATGCGTAATCTGCTGCAGGCAGCCGACTCCGGCCACGATATCCTGGTTCCCTGTGCCGCATGTTTTCAGCGGTTGCGGGCAGCGGACAGGGCTATGAGGGATGATCCGGGACACTGGGATATAGCCGGAGCATCTCATCTGCCCGAATTTGAGATAGTTCATATCAGCACTTTCCTGGCCAGACCTGAAATTCTGGAAAAGATAAAAGAGAAGGTGAGCCGGACTTTATCCGGGCTTTCCGTTGCCTGCTACTACGGCTGCCTGTCACTTCGGCATCCGCATGTTACCGGCGCACCTGATCATGAGATGCCTGTCAATCTTGAGCGCATCGTCGAGGCAATAGGGGCCGTACCCGTCAACTGGTCTCATCGGACAGAGTGCTGCTCCGGCAGTCTGACCATGACCAGACCTGATATCGCCGGAAAACTGGTGGGTGATATTGCAACTGCAGCCAAAAGGGGAGGGGCAACGGCCATGGTAACCGACTGTCCCATGTGCCAGGCAAATGTCGAGAGCCGGCAGCTGGATCTTGGGGGAGAGGATGATCTTCCTGTCTTTTTTGCAACTGAGCTGATTGTGGCGGCAATAGATGGCAGATATTCGAAAAAACAGCAGAAGGTTCATCTTGTCTCACCAGCTGTTGTCAGTCACTGTTTTGACAGCACCGCCACGGAGGATTCGGTATGACAACTATCATGGAGAACCCTGAAAAAAGTACGGTGCAGCCGACAGGTTCTGTAATGGTTATTGGCGGGGGAATCAGTGGGATGCAGTCGTCCCTGGATCTTGCCAACTCAGGTATCAAGGTGTACCTCGTGGAAAGCTCACCGGCCATTGGCGGAAAAATGGCACAGCTGGATAAAACCTTTCCCACAAATGACTGTTCCATGTGCATTGTCTCCCCTAAACTTGTGGAGGTGGGGCGGCATAAAAACATAGAACTTCTGACTCACAGCGAGGTCAAGAGTCTTGCCGGAGAAGCGGGTAATTTTACCGCAACGGTTGTCAGTCACGCACGGTATGTTGATGTTGACGTCTGTACAGGTTGCGGTCTGTGTGAGTTGGTTTGCCCGGTAACGCACAAGTCTTATTTCCCCAAACCGCCGGGAGAAGGAGAGGAAAAGAAAAAAATTCGTGCCAGGGAAAAGAACAGTATCAGCGGGAGCAGTACTATTGTCCCCTCCTCTCTCTCTAAGTGGACATTTACAGTGAGCGAAGATGACTGTTCGGCATGCGGTCTCTGTTTTCGCTCCTGTCTGCAGGAGGCCATCACCTGGCAGAAAAAAGAGAAAGCTGTTATCGATCAGGACAAGTGTACCGGGTGCGGGGCCTGCTTTACGGCCTGTCCGGAGAAATTTTCTGCGATCACTATCTCTGATGCGCCGGAACTTGAGAAAAGCCTGGGTGCTGCGGTAAATGAGCGTTCTCTGGTAATGCGTAAGGAACTGGCTGAGGATGGAGACTGTATTCGCTGCGGACTCTGTGTGATAACCTGTGACAAGGTGATGGAAATAGGCGCCTTGAAAATGGTGAAGGAGGGTATTGAGGCGGGAGTTGATATCTGCCAGGTCTGTGGCGGTTGTGTTTCCGTATGTCCCGTTGGATTTCTTGATATAAAGAGTGTTGGCAATAGAGAACCCCGGCTGCTTTTGAACAGTTTTAACGAGGAGCTGGATGGCAGAAAACCGGTGAATATTCATTACCCGCAAGCCGTTCCCCGTGTGCCGACCATAGATGAGGAGAGTTGTGTCAGGCTGAACAGTGGTGCCTGTGGTACCTGCCAGTCAGTCTGCGGGGTTGGTGCCATTCACTATGACCATCTGGAGACAGAGAAAGAGATTACTGCGGGGTCTGTTATATTCTCCCCCGGTATAGAAGTTTTTAATGCGCAGGCCAGAGGTGAGTTCGGTTACGGTCTCTATAAAAATGTCATTACCTCCATTGAGTTTGAGAGGTTTCTCTCCGCCTCGGGACCGACTTCCGGTACCGTTATCAGGCCGGGGGATGGATCTCATCCCAGGAAGATCGCCTGGATTCAGTGTGTAGGCTCAAGAGATCATTCCTGTGACAGGGACTACTGCTCCTCTGTCTGCTGCATGTATGCAGCAAAGGAAGCTTTTATTGCCCGGGAACATGATTCATCCATCGAGCCGACCATCTTTTATATAGATATGCGATCGTTCGGTAAAAATTTTGATGATTACATAAGCAGGGTCAAAGAGAGCAATGTCCGCTTTGTGCGGGCCATGGTAAGCAGGGTCTTTGAAGATCCCGTCACCGGTGATCTGGAACTGAGATATGTCGACGAATCCGGCGAAAGGCAGTCGGAAGTATTTGATATGGTAGTTCTCTCTGTTGGTCTGCAGGTGTCCCGGTCAACAAAAGACCTTGCGGCTACACTGGATATTGAACTGGACAGGTACGGTTTTGCGGTGACGGATCATTACACTCCTCTGGCAACATCCAGGCCTGGGATTTTTGTGGGTGGCGCCATAAACGGACCAAAAGATATTCCTGAGACGGTGGTTGAGGCATCTGCAGCAGCCGAGGCTGCCTCAGCCGGACTGGCGGAGGCAAGAGACAGTCTGGTGACGGTTGAAAAGCTCCCGCAGGAGAGGGAGATCAAGGCGGATGATGAGTTGCGGATAGGGGTTTTTATCTGTCACTGCGGCACCAATATCGCCTCTGTTGTTGATGTTCCTGCTGTTATGGAATATGCGGCCACGCTCCCCGGTGTTGTCTATACGGATAAGCCTCTTTATACCTGTTCCCAGGATTCCCAGGAGCGGATGAAGGAAATTATCAAAGAGCACCGGCTGAACAGGGTGGTTGCCTCCGCCTGCTCACCGACCACCCATGAACCGCTCTTTATGTCAACACTCCAGGATGCCGGTATCAACAAATATTTCTTTGAGATGGCCAATATTCGCGACCAGTGCAGCTGGGTACACGGAGGGGAACCGGAGCTCGCCACGGAAAAGGCCAAACGGCTGACCCGTATGGCTGTGGCAAATGCCGCCGCCGGTGAGGCGTTGCAGGAAATGGAGTTTGATGTGGATGGCCGTCTGCTCATTGTCGGTGGAGGTATAGCCGGTATGACCGCAGCGGTTGAAGCCGCCCGCCAGGGATTTGGTGTCTGGCTTGTGGAAAGAGAGGCCGAACTCGGAGGTCAGCTGCTGAAGCTTAAGAGGACAGCAGACGGGCAGGTCTTTGATGAATATCTGAGAGATCTGAAAGAGACGCTTCTCGCGGATGACCGGATCAAGGTCTTTACCTCCAGCGAGGTGATAGAGCAGTCGGGGTTCGTTGGTTCATTTGAATCTGAGATAATGACCCCTTCCGGTGCTATAAGAACAGTGCAGCATGGCGCAATTCTTGTAGCAACAGGGGCCGAAGAGGCGCGTCCCGGGATTTATGGCCTGGGTGAAGTAGATACGGTGATGACCCAGACAGATTTTGAGTCGACCCTGGAAGAGCGTGATGAGGAGGAATGGCGGCATGCGAGAGTGGTGATGCTGCAGTGTGCCGGTTCCCGGGACGAGGAGCATCTGCCCTACTGCTCGAGAGTCTGCTGCAATCAGGCGGTAAAGAATGGACTGCGTTTTAAGAAGATGTATCCGGAGGCACAGATTGATGTTCTCTATCGTGATATGCGCTGTTACGGGCTGGGGGAGATAGAATACCGCAAAGCCCGCATGGCGGGAATAAATTTTATCCGCTATGACCCTGATACCAACATACCGGAGATTAATGCCGGGGAAAACGGGGTTGAGGTGACGGTAACTGATCCTTCCATCAGGCTGCCGGTGAATATCCGGGCAAATTATCTTGTACTCTCAACGGGTATGAAGCCAAGGGATGCGGAGGAGCTGGCCTCAATGCTGAGGGTTCCCCGAAACGAGGATGGATTTTTTATTGAGGCCCATGCCAAGTTGCGTCCGGTCGATCTGCCCAGTGAGGGTCTCTTTATGGCCGGTACTGTCCACGGACCGAAAAGTTCAGGGGAGGCCATTGCCCAGGCCCAGGCTGCGGTTGCAAGAGCGACCACCATTCTGTCACGGACCAGTTTGAAGATGTCCGGAGTCGTTTCCACTGTCGATCCGACAAACTGTGCAGTGTGCCTTACCTGTGTTCGGGCCTGCCCGTATGGCATACCTTTTATCAATGATCAGCATAGTGCGGAAATAAATCCCGCTCTCTGTCAAGGTTGCGGTATCTGTGTGGCCGAGTGTCCTGCAAAGACAATATCTCTTGGCCGCTTTGAAGATAGAAACATAGCTGCAAAAATAGAGTCTTACTGTGAATAATAAAGTCAGCATAATAATCGAGGAAAGGAGTAATGATGAGTGATTTTGCCGCCCGTGTCATCGTTTTTGCCTGCCGCCATTGAGCGTATTCCGCAGCGGACCTGGCAGGTTCCGAAAGGCGATCCTATCCTCCTGCGATCAGTATAGTGATGTTGCCCTGTACCGGCAGGATAGATGAAGCGTTACTGTTAAAAGCATTTGAAAATGGTGCAGATGGTGTAATGGTCGTCGGCTGTCTGGAGGGCGACTGTCATTATGTAAATGGCAATATCCGTGCCCGTGCCCGCGTTGAACGGGTATATGGTATTCTGGAGACGATCAATATCGGTCCTGACCGGATCAGAATGTATAACCTGAGTGCCGGTGAGGGATCAAAGTTTGCAGCCTATGCAAATGAATTTGTGGAGCAGATACTCGAGCTTGGGCCAAGCCCGATAAATGTGGCCCGGACTTCTACTGACGGGATCACATCACAGGAGGAGGCAGCATGATTACAGGAACACCAAAACCCATTGGAGAGATTCTGGAAATGGTTGAACCGTACGACAAGATCATTGTAGCCGGCTGTCACGGTTGTGTCACTGTCTGTCGTGTCGGCGGGGAAAAAGAGGTGCAGGTTCTGGCGTCGACCATACGACTTGCCCGGGAAGCCGGCGGCAGGAAAATTGAGATCAAAGAGGTGAGTCTTGAGAGGCAGTGTGATCCTGAGTATGTCGAGCTGATGCGCCCATATGTGGAGGATTACCAGGCTGTGCTCTCCATCGCCTGCGGGGCAGGTATTCAGTTTCTCGCCGAAAAGTTTACAGTGACACCTCTTCTGCCCGGTATCAATACCGGTTTTCTCGGGGTAACTGAGCGTCAGGGTGAATGGGCTGAGCGGTGTCAGGGGTGCGGAGATTGTGTCCTCCACCTGACCGGCGGTATCTGTCCGGTAACCCGTTGTGCGAAGTCGCTCTTCCATGGCCCATGCGGTGGTTCAGTGCAGGGAGTATGTGAAGTGGATAAAGATATCAAGTGCGGCTGGCAACTGATTATAGATCGTCTGAAAGCCCTGGATCAAATGGATAATTATGGCAAACTCAAACCGTATAAAGGGTGGAGTTCAGCAAGAGACGGTGGCCCGCGGCGTATTCTCAGGGAGGACATGATATAATGAAATCAGAAAGTAATCTGAAAAGGGTCCTGGATGCGGGGCATATTTCTGTTACTGCGGAATGTGGACCTCCCCGTGGAGCCGATCCTGAAATAGTAAGGAAAAAGGCGGCGTTTGTTGCGGGTAATGTAGATGCCTGCAACGTCACCGATAACCAGACCGCAGTGGTGCGTATGAGCTCCCTTGCCGGCTGCATGCTGATCAAGGAACTGGGTATCGATCCCCTTATACAGATGGTGGTTCGTGACCGCAACCGTATTGCCCTGCAGTCAGATCTCCTTGGCGCTTCCGCTCTCGGGGTGCGTAATCTTCTCTGTCTCTCCGGTGATCATCAGAAATTTGGAGATGATCCCCAGGCAAAAAATGTGTTTGACATAGACTCCATGCAGCTGATCCATATGGCAAAAACCATGCGGGATGAAGGAGTGTTTCCCTCTGGTGACAAACTTGATGGAGCCCTCCAGTTTTATATCGGTTGTGCTGTGAATCCTTTTGCAGATCCCTATGAGATACGTGTTCCCCGTCTAAAATTGAAAGTAGAGGCGGGAGCTGATTTTGTTCAGACCCAGTGCATTTATAATATGGAAAAATTCAAAACCTATATTGAAGATGCAAAAAAAGAGGGACTGCTGGATAAGGTGAAAATTCTGGCAGGAGTGACTCCCCTTAAATCAGCGGGTATGGCCAAATTTATGCGTCGCATGGTCGCCGGCATGGATATTCCCGATGAGGTTGTGAAACGTATTGGAGATGAACCAAAAGAAAAGCAGGCTGCCAAAGGTATCGAGATGTGCATTGAGCAGATCCAGGAACTTAAAGAGATGGAGGGTATAGCCGGAATTCATGTAATGGCGATTGAGTGGGAGGAGAAGCTGGAGGAAATTATTGGTGGTGCAGGGCTGCTGCCAAGGCCTGTGATCGAATGATGGAAGAGTGATTTTTTGTGTTGATACTCATGAAATGCTTTGCAGCGTCAGCACCGTGTAACTGTGATGAGGGCATATGGTCGGGAGTAGTTCCCTTTCTGCATGAGTGCTATACGATTTTTTATTTTAAAAGAAATGGAGGAGACGATGGCTGATAAAAAGAAAGTTCTGCTTGTGGATGATGATCCTGATTTTGTTGAAGCAGTGAAAGTTATTGTTGAGAGCGGCGGTTATGATGTCAGGGTTGCTTACGACGGCAAAGAGGGCCTTGAGGCTGTTGCCGAGGATAAGCCTGATCTCATTGTTCTTGATGTGATGATGCCGGTTATGAACGGGCATGAGGCATGTGAAAAATTGAAGGGGGACCCTGAAACCTCCGCTATCCCGATTATCCTGCTTACTGCTGTAGCGGAGAGGGTAACCACTAGTACATATTCCCATCGTGATATGCTTGAGAGCGAGGCGGAGGACTATATGCCTAAGCCTGTTGAGCCGGCAGAGCTGCTTGAACTGATTAAAAGCTGGTTGAAATAAACAGACTCGTTTCCTCTTTCTGACTTTTGTCGGGAGGAGGCAGCAGGTCTTCTATTCCGGTTTATCCGGATGTGGAAAACGGTTATGGATGATGTGCGTATACTGATAATAGATGACGAGAAGGTCATTCGTGAGGGCGTTGGGCGTGCTCTTGCCAAAAGGGGTTATGAAATCGCCAAGGCCGAGGATGGCAGCCGCGGACTCGAACTGCTGCAGGAACAGGATTTTCATATTGTTCTTACCGATCTTATGATGCCCGGTATTGATGGATTTGCAGTGCTGGACTGGATTGTGGAAAACCAGCCCCATGTTCAGGTAATAGTTATCACCGGATTTGCAACGGTGAGTAAGGCTGTGACTGCAATGAAACAGGGTGCCTTTGATTTCGTGGGCAAGCCGTTTACACCTGACTATATCCGTGTGGTTATTGATCGTGCCATTGATAAGTTGTCCCTGCAGGCAGAGACTGCACAGCTGCGTGAAGATAAGAAGATGGGACTGGAGGCCATTGACAAGTCCCAGAGTCGGCTGAAAACAGTTTTTGCATGTATGGCGGAAGCTGTTCTGGTTACTGACACTCACAGTGTTGTGGTGCATCATAATCCGGCAGCTATTAAAATCCTTGAGATTCAGACGGATCCGGTGGTCGGCAAACCCCTGTCAGCATCGATTCGCGACCGTGCTGCGGTGGATATGGTGGCGGAAGCCATCGAAAAATCGGTTGTCGTAACCCGTGAATTTGCGCCCGGTACAATATCAAGGAAATACCTGCGGGCGCACTGCTCTCCTGTCACTTCGGATCAGGGAGAGCTTATAGGTTCGGTGACCACATTTGAGGATATCAGTGCCCACAAGGAAATTGACAGAATGAAGTCTGATTTTGTCGCCATGGTTGCCCATGAATTAAAGGCACCGCTCGCTTCCGTTGAGCAGATGATCTATGCCACCCAGGTAGGCTGCGAGTATGAGAAATTGAATTCATGCAATGCTCTTCATAAACGTATGACAGTCAGGACCAGGGATCTTCTTGGTTTAATAGATAATCTGCTTAATCTGTCCAAGCTTGAAAGCGGTACGGTTGTGTTTAATCTGGAGCCCGTAAGGGGCACGGAAATTGTCGAGGATGTGATTGAAATTGCCTCCCCCCAGGCGGAGAGTAAGAATATCAGCATGACGTATGCACCATGCGAAACGGACTGGTGGTTTAATGTTGATTATGATCATATGCGAACCGCAATTATGAATATTGTCTCCAATGGCGTTAAATATACCCCTGAGGGGGGGAAACTTGAGATTTCGACCGCCATATCCGGGGGATTTGTCAATGTTACGGTCAGTGATTCCGGAATAGGAATCAGTAAGGAAGATATTCCCCATATCTTTGATCGTTTTTTCAGGGTGAAGGGTAAGGCGACCAGGCATATAACCGGTTCAGGTCTGGGACTGGCTCTTGTAAAGGAGGTTGTCGAGGCCCATAAGGGATATATTGATGTACAGTCAGGTCCCGAAGAGGGTACGAGTGTTACCTTGAGTTTTCCTCTGGCCAACCCGACAAGCTGAAAACTTTCTAGTATCACTGGATAAGTGCCTCGAAGGTCTCTCTGCTTTCGCTATCTGTTACTGGTATACACCAGATTGGTTTAATATTTTCTCGGAGTCTACGCGTACTTGTTTTTTTTTGATAGCTTTTACGGAGTAAGGCACTAAAGGCAAATAGCCGCTGCCTTCAGTTGCCTGCCGCAGAGTTGATTCTCGACTGCCGGTTTCCCATGTTTCCACACGTTTTCCATATGTACTATTCGCCCTCTTTATCACCAGCCGTCCGGATAGTTTCAGGGGCGGTGATGATTTCTCCGCAACCCAAATGATATTTGATTTTTCAAAGTATTTTTCATATCATTGAAAGGAGGCAGGTTCGTCGTCCGAATGGAATACAGTAAACGGCAGGTTTGCAGTGCATTCCGCCAGGTGAGGCAGCGGTAAAGAGTATGGATTCAATAAGTTATCTGATAATTGAATATAAGATCTGGGTCGCAGCGGGAGTTTCCGCTCTTCTCGTTCTGCTTTGTCTGGTGAGCAGTTCCTTTCGCCTCCATATCAAGAAAGGGATTTTTTTTCTGTTGATTGCGGCAGGGGCCTGGTTTGGCTTTTACTATATTACAGGGGATTCACCGTCCGATATTCCTGCCGAAGTGGAGGTCTTTCTGGAGCAACCTGCAAAAGAGAAGGAGCCAGGAGTATCCTATTACCGTGGTTCAATGGAAAGGCTCAAGTTGCCTGCCGACCAGGTGCAGTAAAGAGGCTGGTTAAAAGAGGTGGCCGGATATCTCCTCCGCAGTTTTCTTCAGTGGAATTATAGCCGATTCCAGAAATTCGTTGGTCAGGCGAAATGCAGGTCCCGCAATAACCACCGCAGCTTTGGGCCCGCCGTCGGGACTGTGGACCAGGGTTGCCATGGCGTGTGTATCTTTGTAGCGTTCCCCTTTGTCGTAGGCAATAGCCGTTTTTCTTATCTCTTTTAGAAGTTTTCGATACTCTTTTTTTAAAACAATGGTGTTTTCATTAAAGCGGCTGAATCCCTGCTGCAGGCAGCGTTCCAGAAGTCTGGGCTCGCTGTGCGCCAATATCACCTTGGCACCGGCAGCCACATTGATCGGTACCTGTTCTCCCTGCTGAAAATTGAACCGGATATGACTTGGCCCTTCAACATGGAGTGCCAGAACGATATTGGTGCCGGAAAGCATTTCCAGGGCCACACTTTCGCCTGTTAACTGCGAGAGTCTGTTGAGGTAAGGCTGGGCTACGGTTAAAAGTCTGCTGTCGAGGGACCGGGTCGTCGCATTACCTATTTTCAGGGCCGATTTTCCGAGCATATATTTCCTGGTAAATGGGTTCTGCTGGAGAAAGTCGGCTGCCACCAGTTGTTTGATTAACCTGCTCACTGTTGACTTGTGAATGGCCAGTTTTTTGCTCAGTTCGGTTGTCCCCATTTCGTTATTGTAGGGGGTAAAAGCAAGGAGAATATTTAATGCTTTTTCGGCAGACGAACTGCCGGCTGTTTTCTGTCTGTTCTCTCTTTTATTTTCCAAATCAGGTCTTCCTCACAAAAGATCAATTTTCCCGGGAGAGTATGAAGCAGGGGTGGAGTGTCTCAAATACGCGTACTCTGTCTCGCATGTTGCAACTTAATAGATTGTCGTGCTTCGTCTGTCAAGGAAATTCACAGATTTATTTGGACTGGTGAATAATCTGAGAATTATAACATATTAATATCACGGGTAATAAATCACAGCAATGTCAATAATTACATGGAAAATGGTCTTGACATGTGTGCGATCCAGTGTAATATAGTTCCATATGTCGGTACTGTGTTTCCGGTATGCGGCACATTCTATTTGTCCTGTGAGGTTTAAAAAGAGAGCTCTGCAGTGCAGAATTTACTCCAGTTATATTGAAATAAAGAGAGATGTTTAACTCCGGGAGGTTGAAAGATGAGTGAACAGGTTTTTACCAATTGTACCAACGCCGGCCCAGTCAGCGTCTATGTTAAAGACGGTAAAGTGACGCGGATGCGACCACTTGTTGCTGAAGAAAAGGACTTTAAACCGTGGGTGATTGAGGCCGGGGGAAAAAACTATTCTCCACCTAAAAAATTTGCGGTAGCACCTTACGTCCATGCGGACAGGCGCAGACTCTATTCTGAAGAGCGCATCAAATATCCGATGAAGAGGGTTGATTTTGATCCAAATGGGGAACGTAACCCGCAGAACCGCGGGAAATCTCCCTATGAGCGTATTTCCTGGGATGAGGCGTTGGATATAGTCTCCGGGGAGATCAAAAGGGTTAAAGAAACCTATGGGGGCTCTGCTATCAGCGGTTTGACCTCTTCTCATCATAACTGGGGTATTGTCGGCTACAAGATGGGACCGTTTGCCCGTTTTATGAACCTGCTTGAGTTTACCCCCGTTCTTGATAATCCGGACAGCTGGGAGGGATGGCATTGGGGAGCTACTCATAGTTATGGCTTTTACTGGCGGCTGGGAATGCCTGAGCAGTATGATCTGCTGGAGGATTCTCTGCAGAACGCTGAAATGATTGTACTCTGGTCGAATGATCCGGATAGCACCAGGGGGACATATACCGGTCAGGATTCTGCTCTCTGGCGGCAGTGGCTGAAGGAAAAAGGGGTCAAGATGGTTTTTATCGATCCTTTTCATAATTTTACAGCGGGAGTCATGGAGGGTAAGTGGATTGCCCCGAGGATTGGTGCTGATACCTGTATTGCCATGGCTATTGCCCAGGTTTGGATAACTGAAGATATTTATGACAAAGAATATGTAAAAGAGCGAACCATCGGTTTTGATGAGTTTAAAAAATATGTTCTTGGAGAAGAGGACGGGCAGGAGAAAACGCCTGAGTGGGCGGAGGAAGAATCAGGTGTCAAGGCCAAGGTGATACGTGCTCTCGCCCGGGAATGGGCGGCAAAACGAACGATACTCTCTGGTGGTGCCCGCGGCGGTGAAGGTGGTGCCTGCCGCCAGGCCTATGGTACTGAATGGGCCCGCATGATGGTTCTGCTCCAGGGGATGCAGGGACTTGGCAAACCTGGTCGTACGATCTGGGGAACTACCATGGGCGCACCTTCAGATACCACGCCGGTCAGCTGGTATGGTGAAGGCTTCTGCGGCCAGTCACTGGAACAGCAGTTTACTCATTTTGAATATCCGATGGAGGGTTATTCGGAGATCAAGCTCTTTTATCGCTATGGCGGGTCGTTTATAGGGACCATGAGTGATACAACCAAGTGGGTGAGAATGTATCAGAGCCCCAAACTTGAATTTGTTGTTAATCAGGATATCTGGTTTAACAGTGAAACCAGGATGGCGGATATTATTCTCCCCGCCTGCACAAATTTTGAACGTGATGATGTGGGTGAATGGGGAGCCTGTGGCGGGTATACCTGTCATGCGTCCAGTGGTTGTAATTACAGGATTGTTGTCCGGCAGCAGAAATGTATTGATCCTCTCTGGGAATCCAAATCGGATTATGAGATTTTCAGACTGCTTTCCGAGCGTCTTGGGACGGAGGAGGAGTTTACCGATGGAAGAAGTGAGCTGGACTGGGTTAAGGCCTTTTATGAGTCTTCGGACCTGAAGGGGATGATCAGCTGGGAGGAGTTTGATAAGAAAGGGTATCAGATCATTAATATTTCGGAAGATTACAAATCTACCCCGTCACTCCGCTGGTTTGCTGAAGGGCGTGACTGTGACACTCCTGATACAAACAATCCTAAGCGTAATACTGAAAAAGGAAAAGAACTCGGTACGTACAGTGGCAAGATCGAGTTTGTCTCAGAGAGTTTGAAGGCGAACTGTCTTGATGATGATGAACGACCTCTTTTGCCGCACTATATTCCGAGTTGGGAGGGACATCACAGTGAGATGTACAAAAAATATCCATTGCAGCTTCTGTCAGCACACCCCCGTTTTTCCTTCCACTGTCATTACGATAAACATACCGACTGGCTGGATGATATCCCTGTGCACAGAATTAAAAAGGATGGGTATGCCTGGTGGCCTGCACGTATAAATCCTGAGGATGCAGTGCTTCGCGGGATTCAGAGTGGAGATATTGTCCGCCTCCATAATCATCGGGCATCGGTCCTCTGTCTTGCGGTGATTACTGAAAGGATACGTCCCGGAATTATTCACAGTTATGCTTCGTCGGCCAAATATGATCCGCTGGTCCCGGGTAACGCTGATTCGCCGGACAGAGGCGGTTGTGTAAATATGCTCACCCCTTCACGTATGCTGTCGAAAAATGTTCCGGGGATGACCCCGAATTCGTGCCTGATTGAAATCGAAAAATGGGAGGGCTAATACAATGTCACGATACTCCATATTGATAGATGTTAACAAATGCAATGGCTGTTATAACTGTTTTCTTGCCTGCCGGGATGAATATTATGGGAATGATTACCTTCCCTATTCGGCCGCACAACCTTTGAATGATCAGTTCTGGCTGAAAATGAAGGAGGTTGAAAGGGGGGTGTATCCCAAGCCCAAACTCTCCTATATTCCTACTCCATGTATGAACTGTGAAACAGCACCTTGCATAGATGCAGCAAAGAATGGTGCAGTATATCGCAGAGATGACGGCATTATTATTATTGATCCGGAAAAGGCCAAAGGTCAGGAGCGAATAGTAAATGCCTGCCCGTACAGGGTTATCTACTGGAATGAGGAGAAACAGATTCCGCAGAAATGTACTTTCTGTGCCCATCGCCTGGATGAGGGAGTGAAGTTGCCCCGCTGTGTTGAATCCTGTCCGACTGGAGCCATGGTTTTCGGTGATCTGGACGATCCGCAGAGTGAAATCGCACAACTTGCCGCAAAAACCCCTGCCGAAGAGTATCATCCCGAGTTTGGTACCAGTCCGCTGGTAAAATACTTCGGCCTTCCTAAGCGATTTGTGGCCGGTGAAGTGGTTTTCAAGGATAAGACAGGAGAGTGTGCCCCGGGAGTAAATATTAAACTGAACGGCAGCGATCTCACCCTTGAGACAGTCACTGATATCTTTGGTGATTTTGAGTTTGAAGGACTTGAGAACAAGGGCAGTTACAGTGTCACGATCTCCGCCGATGGTTATGCAGCAAAGACCTTGGATTTCAAGATGTTTAAAGATGTTAATCTGGGTGAAATCGTACTGGAACCACGGTAAATATTTTCTTTGGGAGAATTTTGAGGATGGTCGGTTCGAAGTTCTCCTCTTTTTTAAAAAACCAGTGCAGCTGAACCAGGTGAGTGTAGACTTTGAGTGGCTCAGCCATAACAGATAATGAAAATCGACTGCAGCCGGACAGATTATCCGGCTGCAGTCGATTTTCGTACTAACTATTTCTGCAGAGGGTGATGATGATCAGTGTAAAAGATGCGGAAGGGACGCAGTATGATGCTGCAAAACATTCCGAGGTGTATGGGTTGCAAAAGATAACCGAGGCTGAATCCAGGCGGACGACTGTGTGTTATTCATATTTCCAGCCCAATGGTGGTGCAGAGATGTGTTCTTCGCCAAAGGAGAGGATTTATTATGTGGTTAAAGGATCGATCACGGTATGCGGACCGGATGAAAAGCATGTGTTGAATGAAGGGGATTTAATTTATATTGGGCCGGGCGAAGAGCGTGATATGATAATTAATAATGGCAAACCTGCAGAGGTACTGGTGACCATTGTTTCCCCGTAATTTGTAACTATCACGGGTTTCCCTCAAATAATAGTGCAGCACTGCTCAGGATAGTATGTAATTTCGTATGCAAATAATATAACAGATCAACGGAGAAGAGATTCTTTAATTGGAGATGGTAATGAAAGACATGTTTAAACTTGACGGGAAGATAGCAATTGTCACCGGTGGAGCAGGTGGAATCGGTGAGGCCCTGGCACTGGGGTTGGGAATCCATGGCGCAACCGTGGTGGTTTCCAGCAGAAACCAGGAGGCGATTGACGCTGTTGCCAGGAAAATTACTGATGAATCAGGCAACGAGGCCATCGCCATCACTTCAGATGTGACCGATGAGGCTTCCATGCAGAACCTGGTGGATAGAGTTGTTGAAAAATATGGCAGGATCGACATTCTTGTCAATGCCATGGGGATGAATATTAAACATGATGCCTTTGATTATCCTGTGGAAGACTGGCAGAAGCTGTTCAAGGTAAATGTTGAAGGGACCATGATTGCCTGCAAGGCTGTGGGCAGGGTGATGCGTGATCAGAAGGGTGGTGCCATTGTTAATCTCTCATCTGTGCGTGGAATTCGCGGGTATACGGGAGGGAACAGCGGTTACTGTGCAACCAAAGGTGCGGTCGAGCTGATCACCAAGGCCCTGGCCCTGGAATGGGCTCCTCACGGTATCCGTGTTAATGCTCTTGGCCCGGCTCTGGTTATAACTCCCGGCACTAAACATATTGCAGAGAACCCGGAACTTGCCGCCAAATATGCGGCAGCTATTCCTCTCGGACGAATAGGAATGCCGGAGGATATGGCTGGTGCTGTGATTTACCTTGTTTCTGATGCGGCTGGTTTTGTTTCAGGGCAGACTATCTATGTTGACGGCGGGCTCACTGCTGCATGATAACCGGGTACAGACAGGAAAAGACTGATTTCTATATTTTTAAATGAG
>JAFDME010000045.1 GCA_019306075.1 Deltaproteobacteria bacterium
CTGAAAAAAAGGCTCATTAATAGTAACGTTCTTCAATCCCGTAATTTCTTTTTCCGGAACCAGGGAAAGTATCCGGTCAACCATGACAAAAGGATACCTGTGTGGAAGCGTATTCAGAATCTCCACTATATCAATATTTTCAGGAATAATAACTTCCGACATTGCTGCTCACCTCCAGCGCTATTTGAATTGAAATTAAAATGCTCCTTTTTCTGTAACTACTCCTCTTTGCCGGAGGACTTGATCCGGGAAAGAGCCTTGCTGTTTTTCCTTACATTCTTCTGAAGTTCAGGAAGTTTTGCAAATACAGCGCAGGCCCTGGCCCACTGGCGAACAGGTATCGCCGGGACCCCACCAAGAACAGTTCCCTCTGCATGATCTTTATGAGGGGCACCACGAGCGGCAACCATTACTCTGTCCCCAAGCGTTATGTGACCTGTGGTGGCAGACTGCCCTCCCATCACCACATTTCGGCCAAGAGTCGTGGAGCCTGACAGACCTACCTGTGCAACTATCAGACTGTTTTCCCCGATTACAACATTATGAGCCACCTGCACCAGATTATCTATCTTGACCCCGGATTTAATCCAGGTCGTACCGTATGCTGCTCTGTCTACAGCGCAGTTGGCACCAATCTCCACATCATCATCGATGCGGACAATGCCCACCTGAGGCCGTTTCAAATGGACTCCACGCTCGTCTGCCGAATAGCCATATCCATCACTGCCTATCACCGTCCCTGAGTGTATGGTCACCCTTTCACCGATAATACACTCACAGCTGACTGTTACATTTGCCTTAATCGTTGAATCACTGCCGATAGTAACATCATCACCGACAACAACGCCGGATTCGATGGTAACCCTCTCACCAAGAGTAACACGATCGCCGAGAACGGCCATTGGTGCTACGGTAATTTCCTTACCCAGGATGCAATTCACACCGACATAAGATTTTGGGTGGACCCCCCTGCCATTAAACGGCTCGTGCAGAAGATAGCTGTGAATAATTGCCACAGCCAGATAGGGATCTTTCACCCGGATACGTGGTTTTCGATCTACTTTTCCTACATCCAACGGAACAATAAATGCGCTGGCATCAGAAGTTATAAGGAGTTTTTCATCTTTTGCCTTAACAAGAAAAGAAATTTCTCCGGAGCCCGCACTGTCTAAGGGGGCAAACCCTTTTATCAACACACCGCCATCACCCTCAACCTCGCCGCTCACCAGGCTGGCAAGGAAGTCAACTGACACCTTTTTATCTATCATCAGTAGCCGACTCCTGGTCGTCAATCATAAAGAATATCCTCCACCTCGTCAGTAGAGAAAATATTTAGCTCTGCCAAGTTCGAAAGCCCGCAACTCCTCCTGCCACGCGGCTTCGATGGTATCCAGTGTTACTCCATCTTCCAGCTGCAATCGCATCTCTTTGTCCCCCAGAATCAGATCCAAGGGCAACCGTTCAAACTCATATTCGTAGGGTGGCTCTTTATAACTAAACTTCTCAGGATAGAGCAGCAACACAGCCTGAAGCAGAGCAAGACTGGTGCGATATGGTTGGTAGAGTGAGGAATTGGTCACATGAATCTGAAATCCTGTACACGACTCACCACCATATTTTCCTGAGGTAGGCTCAAAGACAATCTGCCGCAACAGGCAACCGGCCAAATCTATGCCATCCAGTTGATCCAGAATCTCGCGATGAGACCAGTAGGGCGCACCGACAAATTCAAATGGCAGGGTAGTCCCCCTGCCCTCCGAAACATCAGTCCCCTCCCAGAGCACCTGCCCGGGATAAACCATCGCCGTCTCCGGAGTAGGCATATTGGGCGAAGGCGACACCCATGGGTAACCGGTATCCCTGAACAGCATGGACCTGTCCCAGCCCTGCATTTTTACAATTTCCAGATCTGCACCGATCTCATATTCGCCGTTAATCCACAGGGCTAGTTCTCCAAGGGTCAGGCCGTGCCGCATAGGAAGAGCATACAGTCCGACAAAGGAGTGACAGTCAGCCTGAAGAATATTTCCCTCAACCTTTTCACCACCTATAGGGTTAGGTCGATCAAGAACAACAATCTTTTTCCCGCACTCAGCTGCCCGTTCCATACAATAAGCCATCGTATAGAGAAAGGTGTAGACTCTGGTGCCGACGTCAACAAGGTCGACCAACAGAACATCAAGGCCATCGAACATCTCAGCCGTTGGTCTTCTATGCTCACCGTATAAGCTATAAATAGGCAGCCCGGTGACAGGATCAGTCTGGTGTTCAGACTCAACCATATTGTCCTGTTTCTCTGAAAAGAAACCATGCTGCGGGGAAAAAAGACAGCATAACTTCTCTGCAAATTTATTTTGCAGAAGAATTCTTCCATGAACCAGTTGACGGTTAACCGAGGCCTGGTTGGATAAAAGTCCAAACCTCTTCCCATTATATTGCAATGATCGGCTCTTTAAAAGAACATCAAGACCAATTTCCAGCATAATCCCTTGTAATACAGTAAGCGAATTGAGTCAGAAGGAACGGCGGCAGAAATGACATACTCTAATGAGAACAGATTGAAAAGTCAAAAAGTAGATTTACCGGCTTCCGTCGGCAAATTAAAAGCTGCCATAATGAACAAAATCTTCAACGCTCTTTCTTTTAGGAGGTGAAGGAGAATGATCTGGATAACCTACCGGGATAAGCGCAACAAGTTCACACCCACCAGGGACATTAAGCAGTTTCTCCGCCTCTGGATGATCAAAAGACCCGACTATTACAGAGCCAAGACCAAGCTCACAGGCTTTCAGACAGATATTCTGGCTGACAAGGCCAAGGTCATACATAAACCAGTGCTGATATCGTGTTATCTGCTTCCCCTTGTAATAACCAGATTTATCAGGCCTGCCACAGACAGCGATAAGTACAGGTGCATTTTCCATGGCACGGCTGGCCGGATTCTTGGCAGTAAGCAGGCCAGCCAGTTTTCTTTTTTCTTCGATCCCCTCAACAATTACAATTTCACAGCATTGCAGATTGCCCCAGGATGGCGCCCATCTTGCCGCCTCTATGATTCTTTCCAGCTTATCCCGCTCTATCGGCTGATCTGTAAACCGCCTGATACTTCTTCTCTCTCTTATGATATCCGCCATCACTTTCTCCCTTTTGCATAAAAGTGGTGATGCAGCAAAACTCCAGGCATCACCACAATCTACTGCCTGTTCCTCTGCTACTCCCCTTTAAACTGAGGAGCTCGTTTTTCAAGAAATGCCTTCATACCTTCCTTCTGGTCGCTGGCTGCAAAGCAGAGACTGAACAGGTCAACTTCATATTCGCATGCCCTGTCCAGATCCATCTCAACACCATTATTAACTGATTCCTTGCATAAACGGACGGCAACCGGGCTCTTTGCGCTGATCATCCTGGCCAGGATAAGGCATTCTTCAAGAAGCTGTTCATGGGGTACCACCCGATTAACAAGGCCAATCCTGCCTGCCTCATCGGCGTCTATTATTTTTCCGGAAAAAACCAGCTCATTTGCATGGCCCTTGCCTACAAGTCTCGGTAATCTCTGAGTACCGCCAAAACCGGGAATGACACCAAGATTCACTTCAGGTTGTCCGAATTTTGCCCGGTCACTGGCCAGACGCATATCACAGGCAAGAGCCATTTCACAGCCTCCGCCAAGGGCAAAACCGTTAATGGCAGCGATAACAGGCTGCGGCAGATTCTCTATGGTGTTCAAAACTTCATGGCCAAGTTTTCCAAATTGACGAGCCGAAAGGGGATCAAGTTTTTCCATAAAGGAGATATCAGCGCCGGCTACAAATGCTTTTTCTCCTGATCCTGTAATAATTACCACATGAACATCTCTGCTCTCACCAATTTCTATAAAGCAAGCAAGCATTTCTTTAAGTGTATCGTAATTAAGTGCATTCAATGCTTTTGGCCGGTTTATGGTTACCGTTGCAATGCCGCCTTCCACATTTTTTTCAATATTATCCCATTGCATAGCTTTCTCTCCAGTTTTTATAGAAGATGGGTAAGTAAAAACTCTCCATCTGCTTCGTTGCGATAAATAGTTAAAATCTATTCCAGATAAAATTTCCAGGCACAAAACCACTCCGGAGGATGTTCATCAGGCGGACATCCCAAACACTCAGTCTTTATTCTACTATCGATGGCCCTGGCAAAATATTTATATTCAACAAGTCCACCGGATTTACACGGGTAATCATCAAGCCCTTTTCTCTTTCTGGCATTCTGCACCCGGCACTGATTCATCTGAAAAATGAAACTGGTTTCAGTTTCCTCAACGATAGACTGCTCATTAATCGATTCATAAACCCGAAACCCCAGTGCTCGTTTGAGACCCTCAAGCCCCGGGTTTTCAGCCAAGCCAAGCAACTTTTTAATTGAAGATGCCTCAAAGGGAGAAAATTGGGCCCAGCAGGAATCATTGCACCTCTTAGCCTCATTCATTCCCTCTAAAAACTCAATGGACTGGAACCAGACACCATCATTGACAAGCCAGTTCTTTGCAACCCTCTCTTTTAATTCATTCAGCTTCTCAGGTGCCATATCCAGCAAGGGGGCAGGAACACCATCAACCATCTCAAAACCCAGAAGAGCCCCGAGATGTTTCATCTGGATGGAATAGCTTTTTTTTGTGGCACTGTGGAGCAGTTCAAGGGCTTTCTCCATGCCCATCTGATGTTTAACCTCAGAGAACCAGAGCGCATGATGAACTATTATCCTGTTAAAGAGATCAACTACAAAGGCACCATTCTCCTCATGATTGAGATCACTTGCCTTCTCTTTATTATCGAACATGACAACTCCCTGTAAAAAAGTTTTGATTACCACTCAAATTCAGCTGTGAACTGGTACCTGTTTCTCGTTTAGCTGACACCAAGGGTTGCAGCGGGGTGCCAACTACCCTGAAACCACCGTAATTTCATCTGATATCTTCGTCAATGATTCAAGCCCCTTTTCCGTTACAAGATGTGTATTCTCAATTCCAACGACACCTTTGCCGGGAAAAATTGTTTTTGGCTCCAGAGCAATGATCATTCCGGCCTGCAGTTCCAGCTTCTGCCCTTTTGCAATAAAGGGAAATTCGTCAAGTTCAAGGCCCACTCCATGACCTGTGAACCTGATCCTTTTTTCCCCCACACCCATAAAATGGTCACCATATCCTCTCTTCAAAGCCATGGAGACCATCATTTCATACAATTCGCCGGTAACCATGCCGGGTTTTGCAAGGTTTTTGGTTTCATCCTGCACTTCAAGCATTGCCTGGTGTGCATCCAGCAGGTCGGCAGAAAGGGTACCAATAGAAAAAATTCTCGCATGGTCCGAGATATACCCGTCAAAAGCAAATACATAGTCGACAAGAACAGGTTCATTTCTGCAAATCTTCTTAAAACCTGCCCCCTGCCCGACGAAACCACTCACACCCTCTCCCCCTGTCGGGGAAGAAAGATAACTGGGCACGGCGGCTGCAGAACCTGACATAAGGTGCCCATAGAAGAGCTCACTTCCCCACAGTCGCATCCGTACAATCCCCTGATGGCCAAGGGATCTGGCATATCCCTCAAGTTCACCGGCAACTTCAACTTCAGTTTTTCCGGGAACCAGCAGCTCGGGAACCTTTGCCGCAACTTTATCAGACAAGAGGGCTGACTGGCGAAGCCTTCCTATCTCAAACTCCGACTTAACTGCGCGTATCAGGCGAATATCCGTGGAGATATCGGTAATACTGCCCTGCTCAAACAACTTACTGTAGAAAAAATAGAGGTTTGCAGGCAGGACATCAAGTTCCATCCCCAGCAGCCGGGGAGGGGGATAACCATGATCAGAAAGCAGCTGGGGAATTTTCTTTACACTTGCAAGGGAAACAATATCAGCCAGAGGGGATTCAGAGACCGCCCTGCCAAAATCCCTGAAAACCATCAGCAGAGGTCTGCCCTCAACCGGTACATACAGATAACCCTGCTGGGAAGTGGCAGCAAAATAAAAGAGATCGGTCTTCTGCAGAACCAGAACACCATCTACATCCTTTTTCTGCATCGCTTCCTGCAGCAGTAAAATTCGCCGCTCAATCTCAGAAAAAGGTGCAATCTTATTACCTCCAGTCATATCTCCCCCGTACTCTGATGATTAACCTGCACAATTAACTGTAGTCGTAGAATCCTCTGCCGGACTTACGTCCAAGCCATCCAGCCTCAACATATTTCCTCAGAAGAGGACAGGGACGATATTTTGAATCCTTAAACCCGTCATACAGTGTCTCCATAATTGCAAGACAGGTATCAAGGCCTATCAAATCGGCAAGGGCAAGAGGCCCCATGGGATGATTCATGCCAAGTTTCATCACCGTATCAATATCCTCCGGTTTGCCGACATTCTGATAGAGGCAGAAAACAGCCTCATTTATCATCGGAAGCAAAATTCTGTTGGCAATAAAACCCGGAAAATCATTGGCTTCTGCAGGAGTCTTGCCAAACTTCTCACAGAGTGACAAGGTGGTGTCAAAGGTCTCAGCGGAGGTCGCAAGTCCCTTGATCACTTCCACCAGTTTCATTACCGGAACCGGATTCATAAAATGCATACCGATCACCTTTTCCGGCCGCTTTGTCTGGGAAGCAATCCGGCCAATCGGTATTGAAGAGGTATTGGTAGAGAGGATAACATGGTCCGGGCAGATCGAGTCGAGGTCCTGAAAAATTTTAAACTTCAGATCTTCCCTTTCTACCGCTGCTTCAACCACAAAATCAACGGATTCCATATCCGTCAGTTGAGTAGTGGTGCTGATCCTGCCAACAATTGCATCTCTGTCCTCAGAACTGAGCCTGCCCTTATCCACAGACCGATTCAGGTTTTTTTCGATATTCGCCATACCTCTGGCAGTAAACTCATCGGAGATATCGCTCATCACCACTTCCAGTCCGCTGGCAGCAGCAACCTGAGCTATACCATTTCCCATTTGGCCGGAACCTATTACTCCAAATTTCTTTACCTGCATACTTTTATTCCTCTTTTTTGGCTAATTAAGCTTTTCTGTCAAAACCTATTTGTGCATTACCGACAATTTTCTGTTATAAAAAACAAGAAAATTATTATAAGTTCATTTTGTTAAATCAATAAGTTGTTTAGACTGAAGGCTGTTAGGGGAGGTTGTTAGCCGTCTTTTGCTTTTCCTGACAGCCCAACAGTCTAACTGCCTAACTGCCTAATAACCTGGATTGCAGGCGTCGCCCGTTTTAATGTCTTACGCCAGAACTTCTATAACAAAAAACCAGAAAACTATACGATTAACACCCTCTCGCTTTTACCGATTAAGTACAAGAGCAACCGCCTCTCCACCCCCGAGACAAAGGGAAACAACACCACACTTTAAATCCTTTCTTTTCATCTCAAAAAGCAGAGTTGTCAACAGTCGTGCTCCACTGGCTCCGATGGGATGCCCTATGGCAACACTGCCTCCGTTCACGTTGACCTTATCAGTATCCAGTTCCAGTACCCGGTTAATTGCAACTGAAGTACCGCTGAACGCTTCATTAATTTCAAACAGATCCACATCAGATAGAGAGATTCCCTCTTTTTTCAACACCTTGGGAATTGCAAGAATAGGTGCCATCAGCACATATTGAAGCTCAATCCCGGCTGATGCCTGAGCTCCAATGGAGGCCATAATAGTGCACCCCAACTCTTCCGCCTTCTCACGGCTCATGACCACTACAGCAGCAGCACCGTCACTGATAATTGACGCATTTCCGGCAGTACCAACTCCGTCTTTTTTAAAGGCGGGACGCATCTTCGATAAACTTTCATAGCTTGTTTCAACAGGACACTCGTCCGTATCAAAGAGCTTTGCCTCGCCTCTTCTCTGTGGGATGGAAACCGGAGTGATTTCCTCTTGAAACACGCCGTCCTTAATTCCCTTCAATGACTTCCTGTAAGAATCCTCGGCAAAACGGTCCTGGTCTTCCCGTGTGACATTCCACTTCTCGCAACTGAGTTCGTTAGACATACCCATATGAAAATCATTGACAACGTCCCACAAGCCATCGTGCACCATGTGGTCCTCTATTTTTCCCGGACCCATTCTATGTCCCCAGCGCCCTTTTTCCAAGTAATAGGGTGCAAAACTCATATTTTCCATGCCACCGGCAACAATGACATCAGCATCTCCGCACTGAATTGCCTGAGCAGCGAGCATCACACTTTTCAAGGAAGAACCACATACCTTATTTACAGTTATCGATTCAACTTCCTGCGGCAATTCAGCCTTAATGGCCGCCTGTTTGCCAGGATTCTGACCATAACCACAGGGAAGCACCATCCCCATGATGCACTCATTAACCTCTTTATCATCTATACCGGCGCGGGTCACAGCTTCTCTTATCACATGAGCACCAAGATCTGTTGCCCCAATCTTACTCAGTGCACCACCGAAACTGCCAAAAGGGGTCCTTGCTGCGCTGACTATTACTGCTTCTTTCATAATATTCTTCTCCACTGCTTTAATGTGCAGCCACCATCCATCCCTGGGATAAAACCTTTTCGGTGCTGATGGCATCGCAACAGGTTATTTTCTTTTGTCCTTTAAAATATGGTTGGAAATTACCAGCCGCTGGATTTCAGAGGTGCCTTCATAAATTGTGAATACCCTTGCATCTCTGTAAAAACGCTCCACAGGATAATCCTTGGTGACACCATAGCCACCATGCATCTGGATAGCCTGGCCAGTTACCCGGTTAACCATTTCAGAGGCAAAAAGTTTAGCCATGGAAGCCTGAAGTGAAAAATTTTCCTCTCGATCTTTCATTGCAGCGGCCGAAAGCATAAGCTGACGGGCGGCCTCAATGCTGACTGCCATATCAGCAAAAATAAAACGGAGACCCTGAAATTTTGCAATGCTCCGGCCGAATTGTTTTCGTTTTTTTGCATACTTCACCGCCTCGTCCATAGCGGCCTGGGCCACACCTACAGACTGGGCGGCAATACCGATACGGCCACTGTCCAGGGCAGTCATAGCTATCTTAAACCCATCTCCTTCACTCCCCAACAGATTTGCTCTTGGAATACGGCAGTTCTCGAACATCAGATCCACAGTATCCGAAGCCCGCAAGCCAATCTTATCTTCCACATGACCAACACTCATACCCTCGGTACCCTGGGGAACCAGGAATGCACTGATCCCTTTATGACCTTTGGAGGTATCTGTTTGAGCCGTAACGATGACAACTCCCCCATTCTTCCCGGATGTAATAAATCTTTTAGTCCCATTCAGTACGTATTCTTCACCATCGAGCACTGCAGTCGTTTCCTGAGCAACCGGATCGGACCCGGCGTCAGGTTCCGTGAGAGCAAAGGCACCGATAATCTCTGCATCAGCAAGAGCAGGAAGAAATTTTTCCTTTTGGTCTTTGCTGCCATAACGGTTGATGCTGTCACAGACGATTGAATTATGAACCGACATCACTACTGCCGTGGAAGCGCAAGAGTAGGCAATTTCAGAAAGAGCAAGCACATAACTGACAGCATCTGATCCTTCACCATTATATTCTTCCGGAACAGTCATACCCATAAGACCAAGCTCAGCCATTTTTTTAAAATTTTCTGCCGGGAACTCTTTGGTCTGATCCCTTTCAGCAGCGGTTTGGGCAATAACCTTACGGGAGAACTCCCGTATCATATTCTGCACCAGTTTTTGTTCTTTAGTCAGTTGAAGTGACATATGATTCTCCCTGAAAAAATTCTGTTCTTGATATAGCTCTCTTTAAGATCTGTTTCCCTAACCCTTCTAGCTGGATTAAATAAAGCGGATAGTTGGTTCGAAGATCTCTCTTCATTTGCTGCTTGATGCCGCACGGCCTGACAGGTTCATAAATATTACAAATTTTCTTATTACTTAAGGACTTTTATAGAATAAGACAGCACCTTCCATAAAATACTTTCACAACAGAATATAAAATTGACAAATGACCTTCAGATAACCTGAATGGCAACTTTCCCCCTTAATGATTCAGCTTTTCAGGATATTTCTTTTGCAGCGTGCAAGAGGAAGGCAAAAACCCGACCAAGCGCTCAGTCAAATTTGAAAAATTGCCTTATTATCCAATTTTTGTCAATCTTTTTCTTAATTACCACCTAAACTCAGCTGCCGGTAGACGCCCTTCTTCTAATCAATATCAACTTGCAAAATCACAAGCAAAGTACTGGCAGCCAGTCTTCAGCAAGGCATGAGAGCAGGCACGTGGCGGTATCAGCTGTGATCCGGTTGTTAAAGAAACTAACCCGGCAAGTCGGAAGATTTTCCAGTATCACTGGATAAGTGCCTTGATGCTGGTATTCACCAAATTGGTTTAATATAATTTATATTTTCTTGTTTTTTATTACAGCTTTTACGGAGTAAGGCACTAACAAATAACCATACCCTTTTCCCGCTTTCATAATAACCGATTACATGATCATTTGTTAAAAAACCTTTGACAAAAATAAATAATATGGTTAGTTGAAACCAACTAGCCGACCGAGCGCTCAGTTGTAATAAATATGTCTTTGAAGATGACCGTCACGGTCTCTTTGTATTTTAAATTTTGATGTAAGGAGTCATTTATGGGTATGGAAAATCTGTATAAAGAGGTAATGGACATTAATTTGATGGATGACAATGATCTCAAGAAAGATGCTGCAAAGGCCTTTTTTGAGAGACTCAATTTTATGGATCTCCCGGAGTATTTCAACTGGGCGGAGGAGATTTTTGAAGGACTCCATGTCAAGGAAAGAGGCGACAGCCAGGCGTTAGTCTGGGCTGACCTCGCAACCAAGGAGAGCAGCAGTTATTCATACAGTGAATTTGCCGCCTGCGGAAACCAGTGCCTCAACGCCTTAAGGAAATCAGGTGTTGAGAAAGGTGACAATATGTACATGATGGTACCTATTGTTCCCGAAACCTGGTTTGCCAGCTATGCCTGTATTAAGGGCGGTCTGGTATCGGTTCCCACCGCCACGACAATGACTCTCAGAGAGTTGCAGTTCAGGTTTGAAACCTACCTGCCTGAATCAATCCTTGCTGACGAGATTTACACTGACATAATTGATGAAGCTCTAAAACTGACCAATTCTTCGCCAAAAATTAAGCTGGTAAGAGGAAATAAGGAAGGCTGGACCAGCTACAGTGAACTTGCAGATGAAGCCGGGGAGTGTGTGGCCGCAAAAACCAAATCTACTGACCTGCTCTATTGCTTTTTCACCTCAGGAACCACAGGATTGCCTAAAAGAGTAGGCCATACCGCCACTTCCTATCCGCTTGGACACCTTTCAACATCAGTTATGACCGGTATCCGCCCGGATGACGTTCACCACAACCTTGGTGCTCCCGGCTGGGCAAAATGGGCATGGTCAAGTTTTTTCGGACCTTTTAACGTAGGTGCATCAGCATCCGGATTCAACTTTTCAGTTCTCGATGGCGAAGCATACCTGGATGCAATTTCGACTCATAAAATCACTACGTTCTGTGCTCCTCCCACGGCATGGCGAATGTTTATTAACCTGGATGTATCCAAATTTGACCTCTCAGCACTGCGACAGTCCATTGGTGCAGGCGAACCCCTCAACCCAGAGGTGATTTCCCAGTGGAAGCAATTGACTGGTACTGAAATTCGTGATTTCTACGGGCAGACCGAGTCCACAGCAATGATTGGCAATCACCCCTGGATGAACGGTAAGATGCGTTCCGGGTCGTTCGGCCAGCCGTCCTTCATGTATGACGTAGCCCTTGCTGACGATGAAGGGAACGTGATCACCAAACCTGACGAAGTTGGTCATATTGTTGTAAAACTCGATAAATGGAGATCCATTGGACTTTTTACCGAATATATCGGTAATCCCGAAAAAATGGCCGGTGTATTTATGAACAACTTCTACTACACCGGTGACCGTGCAACATTTGATGAAGACGGATACTGGTGGTTTGTAGGTCGCAGCGATGATGTTATTAAATCTTCAGATTTTCGTATCGGCCCCTTTGAAGTAGAAAGTGCATTGATGGAGCATGCCTCTGTGGCTGAAACCGCAATTGTTGGCGTTCCCGACAAAAAATATCACCAGCTGGTTAAGGCGTTTGTCATCCTGAACAAATCTCATGAACCTTCAAGAGAGTTGGCTCTTGAGCTTTTTCAGCACACTATCAATATCCTTGCAAAATTCAAGATTCCAAGAATAATTGAATTTGTTCCCGAGGTGCCAAAGACTCTCAGCGGTAAAATACGAAGAGTTGAACTCCGTCAGCAGGAAGTTGAGAAGCAGGAGAAAGGTACTGATTCTCAATATAAAGAGTTCTTTTACTGGGATTTCCCGGAACTCAAATCTAAAAAGGAATAATTTGAAGCAAATGGTAAGGGGTTTGAACCCCTTACCATTTTATCGCTGCCAGATATCATTCCCCGATACCAGGCAGATTATTCTTAGACCCTCCTGTTTTCACGGTGCCTGCTTGTTCGTATGGCATGTCAACAGCGACTTGCCTGTGCAATGCAGATATCCAGAATTATCTTTTGTTATCAACATTTTTTGTATATCTTTCAATTTTGCCGGATTTTATACATGTTTTCAACCAGGAAGGAATTACTGAGGGAGTGTGTAAATGACAAAGGAAATTAACACTGACCGTGAAATCACAACACATATCAAAAACAAGGAACTCGTCAGAACCCGCAGAAGACAGATAGTTGATGCAGCGGTTAAACTTTTTATTGAACAAGGATATCATAAAACGACCACTCGTGAACTTGCAAAAAAAACAGGGATGTCCATTGGCTCACTCTACGAGTACATTTCCACAAAAGATGATATCCTCTATCTGGTAGCCATCGCGATCCATGCCGAAGTTGAAAAGGGTGTCACTGACGCTCTGGCTCGCCCCACCATCCAGGACCAGGATGCCCTTAACGAGGTAATACGTGAATATTTTCTGGTTTGTGACCGCATGAGCGATCACGTCCTGCTCATGTACCAGGTCACCCATTTCCTTCCTGAAAAATGGGGCAGGAAGGTACTGGAAGCAGAGTTGAGAATAACCAACCTCTTTATCGATGCCATGAAAAAATTAAAAGAGTTGGGGAAATTACCTGATCTTGATGACAGAACCATAGATCTCATTGGTCATAATATATCCATCATGGGACATACCTGGGCATTCAGGCGCTGGTATTTTGCCAAGAATTTAACGATCGACCAGTATATTGAGCAACAGACAAAATTCATTATGTGTTTTCTTGGCAATGTTGAGCACTGACTTGCTCAAATCTGTGCGAAACCAGATAAATATCTTAGATGACCTGACGGTCTCTACAAACATACGAATTCAAGATAGATTCCACCAAAGCCACTATTTGTAAAATCGAAAACTCCCGGATGTACTACACTATCTTTATTTGACGGAAGGTGAAAAATCAATGAAAGCGGAAATTGCAACATACAAGCCTCATAATATTATTCGCGTTATAACCGCAACTTCACTGTTCGACGGGCATGATGCATCAACGAATATAATGCGGAGAATACTGCAGGATTCTGGTGTAGAGGTTATCCATCTGGCCCATAACAGATCTGTTCAGGAACTTGTAGATACAGCTATTGCGGAGGACGCTCAGGGTATTGCCATGTCCAGCTACCAGGGCGGACATATGGAATCATTCAAATATATGATTGATCTTTTAAATGAAAAGGATGCCTCCCATATAAAAGTTTTTGGGGGCGGGGGCGGAGTAATTGTTGCCGACGAGATCAAGGAACTGGAAGAATATGGGGTCGCTAAAATTTATTCCCCGGAAGATGGCAGAAACATGGGCCTTCAGGGAATGATCAACCATATGATTCAGCTAATGGACTTCAGTACCCTTCCTTTTCATAATCTTCAGCCTGCAAATTTG
>JAFDME010000046.1 GCA_019306075.1 Deltaproteobacteria bacterium
AGTGCCTTACTTCAGGACTTCTACAACAAAAACAGGTACGCACCCTGAAAGACCAGGCTATAAACTCCGACTCCGAGAAACCGAGGAAGATCACGATGCAGTATAACCTAACAGATAAGAGCGGGAATCCAGATTATATTTAAAATATGAGGAACATATACCTTCGTCGGAAATCATGCAGGGTCCGATCGGACTCTGTGGAGTACAGGCCATTCCGAATGCGGGACAGTCGGGAGGAAGACTCCGACCTGAAATAATATCACTGCATTGACAAAGACACTGTTCCTGCCCCTCTGAAAAGCGGATATTAAATCTCTTGGTTGCATCATAGAGAGAGAGCTCATCCCTGATAACGAAGCCGCTCTGTTCAATATTGCCAAGCCCTCTCCAGAGAGTATCAACGGCAAAAAACACTTGACTAACTATTTTTCGAGCCTCCTGCTTCTCGGCAGAGGAGTAGACAAAAGCGGAGGTGTCATCAGAGATGAATTCACCGGTGCGAATCTGCCGAACCAGATAAACCAGCCCTTCGAGGATATCTTCAGGTTCAAACCCACCAATATAACAGGATATATTATGTTTTATGGCAAGAGAAGCGTAGGCATGGGCATCAGAAATGGTATTGATATGATCCGAACAAAGCAATCCCCTGATATTAAGGTCGGGATCATGCATAAGCAGATCAATTGTGGGAGGCAACAGCCTGATAGCAGGAATTACACAGAAATTTTCTATGCCGCGACTGGCTGCTTCAAGGATGGTTTCCGCCACACCCGGAGCTGTCGCCTCAAAACCCACAGCTGGATAGACCACGATTTTATCAGGTTCGCGCTGGGCAATGTCAAGGGCATCCATAGGTGAGATTATCATCTCAACACATGCTCCATCATGCATCACAGATTCAAGAGATTCACGACTGCCCGGCACCTTGATCAGATCGTCACAGGCAGCTGTAATCACATCACGCTGAACAGCCACTTTAATAAAAGCATCTATATGACCAGCCGGCATTACACAGACGCTGCATCCCGGGCCGGCGACAAGGTCGAGATAAGCAGGCAGCTGCTCTCTGATACGATATTGTAGAATAGCGCGGTTCTGTGTACCGCACACAACCATCAACCGTATAGGCCGATCGACAATATCATACAACTCTGTCAACAGTGCTTTCTTACGATTCACGTTCACTCCCGTTTTTCCATAATTCTTTCGGCCAGTGACGAAAACTACTCTCCAGCCTCCGCCTCACTTTGCATAGCTCTGTAACTCCCTGATGCAGTAATTTTTTCTCTCTCCAGCTCCGCTATTTCAGCACGAGTCAGGTGAAACAACCCGCAGGCCGGACAGATACCGTCAAATTCATCCCCGACAGCCCGATCTTTAAGTTCATCAACAGTCATATGCTCGAGTCTGCCACATGCCCCGCATGGACTCTCGGCACGCACCTGTACTCTTCTTTTACCTTTCATCTGAAACACTATACATTATCTTTATATTTTATAAAATGTGATCACTTTCGACCAGTGTGCCATCAATTTAGCCTATCGATCTCCCTGCCATCACAATCAATAACAGTCACGCTAAGAGGAAGACCACCATCCAGGTGGTGAGTTGCACAGGACATTCAGGGGTCATAGGCCCTGACCGCCATCTCCACCTGATTGAGTATACCCTCGCTGTAGACACCATTTTTTATAAGAGCAGATGCCGCCCGTTTCACGCTCATATTCATGGGCGCGATATTATGAGTCGTTCCCACAATCATATTTGCCGAGGTAATACAGCCGTTCTCATCGGTAGTATAGTCATGGATAAGAGTTCCCCGAGGCGCCTCAACCAGACCCACTCCGCGTCCCGCCTTCGGAACAACTTTTGCCCGCACATCCGAACCTGTGATTTCCGGCCATTCAAGGATCTCAATTGTTCGTTCACAACTGTAGATAAGCTCAATCAGCCTGGCGTAATGATAAAGCAGAGTCTGTTGTGCAGGACGGCCGAATAGACTGCGAAATTCCTCCAGGGCAGCCTGAGCTCCGGGTGTGGAAATCTTATCACATACATTAATTCTGGCAAGGGTATTAGCACGATATATTCCCCTGGGGGCAGTCAAGGTCATATCAAAACCTTCATCCCAGGATTTTGCATAAACCATTTTAGAGTATCCCCACGGCACTACATGTTCTGCAAGATATTCAGTATAATCATCTCCTTCAAAATCGACAAAACTGGCATCATGTTTCATCAATCTCAGTTTGCCGTCATAGAGACGGAGAGAACCATCTTCCCTGTCAACCATCCCCAGAAATCCGGTCTTTATTCCCCCGAGATCGCTGAAAGCATCCATATACTTTGCAAAAACATCAGTGATCGCAAAATCAAGCGCATAGCGGGAGAAATCAAGCAGTTCCCGTGCCCCACAGAGCAGCTCTTTCCTCTCTTCTTCGATCATGGGTTTAGCAAAACCGCCAACCACTCCGGCGACAGGATGGATTGCCCTGCCGGCAAATCCCTCAAGCATCTTCTGCCCAAGCTGCCGCATCCTGACAACCTGACGGGCAAGCTCGGGAGCAGCCTTCACCAGTCCCATAACATTGCGTACGGAATAATCAGCATCGGGCCCAAGCACGAAATCAGGCGCAGCCAGAAAGAAAAAGTGCAGGATTTTATCGCTGATATGAGCCATAACCTGACACATTTCCCGGAGTTTATAGCCGACAGGTGTCGGGGTCACACCGAAAGCTCCATCAACAGCTTTATTTGAAGCAAGATGATGCATCCACGGGCAGATTCCGCAGATACGATTAACGATACGGGGGACCTCTTCCGCCGGCCGCCCTTCAATAAATTTTTCAAAACCACGAAGAGACTGGACATGCAGAAAGGTCTCTGCCACATTTCCATCATCATCCAGATGAATGGCTATTTTTGCATGCCCCTCAATACGGGAAACCGGTGCAATATTAAGAACCCTGCCCATAGAGTACCCTACTCCTTCGCGACACGTTTCTTCAGCGGTCTCAACCTTCCGTGCGCCCCCGAGAACCTCAGGATTGAACGACGGTCGACCACTGATTTAAAATCGATACCATTGCTCGCAAGACCATTCATCATATCCAGCAGCTGATTACCATTTTTGCGCACAGGGCCGAAACATCCGCGACAAGGCACCCTTGCACTGATACAGGCAGGCACACCTTCACCACCATTGCATCCGCCAGCTGTTACCGGACCCATGCACATAAAACCCTGCTCCAGCAAACATCTCATCCCGGAAACAGGTTCTCCGGGATCAAACTCAACATTTTCAATAAATCGCTTTACCTTCCCCACAACACTCCTGCCTTCTCTCCTGGCAGGACATGTATCACAGACACTCTTACCGGGAAGAACCGGTGACCTGCCTTCCACAATGGCAACCAACAGTTCGGCTATAAGCTCAGGGTTTGGCGGGCAGCCGGGAAGTTGCATATCAATCTTCACCTTCTCATCACAGGCATAAACGCGATCAAGTGGAGGCGGTACTTCAACCTCGGGGATTTCAGCTCCGGGATCAGTTGAGACTGTTTTGAAAATGGCCTGCCAACTCGCCTGTTGGTCCTGACCGTTCATCAGAGCGGGGATACCCCCGTGAGTTGCACAGGTACCCAGAGCAATAAGCAATCTGCATTTTTTTCGCATCTGACGCAATACCGTCAAATGCTCACGATTATTCACCCCTCCCGTCACAATACCGATTACAGCATCAGGAATCTCAAGAGTTACCCCTTCCCCGCACTGACCAAAATATTTATGATCCATGAGAAGCGGTGCATGAACCAGATCCAGTGTCTCAGTAATAAGAGGTACGAGATCTTCACCGATATTCAGAAATGCAATTTCACATCCTGAACAGGATCCCAGCCATTCCATGGCTGCAGTCACACCCATATCCCCTCCCCATCAACTCTACCGGTTTTCTCAGCCACCCGCAGGACCGAGCTTTTTAATCCTGTTTACCATACCGCTCACCACCTCAACAAATTTGTCCGCCTCCTGGGAGGAGATCCAGGCCAAATGGAATCTTTCCTGTTCATAACCAAAATCCTCCAGCAGTTCCACCACCATATCAGATCGATCCAGAGCCCTGTAATTGCCATCCCGATAGTGGCATTCGCCAAGATGGCAGCCAAGCACCATAACTCCGTCAGCACCCTGAGACAAGGCATCCATGATAAACTCAGGATGAACCATACCGGAACACATAAGCCGTATTATCCACACGTTGTGGGGGTATTGCATCCTGTTTATTCCGGCCAGGTCAGCAGCAGCATAGGAACACCAGTTGCAGCAGAATACTATAATTTTAGGTTCAAAATCCATAATGGCCACTCCCGGAATATCATCTGAAAACAATTAATCCCACAAGTCGAAAAAATTTTTAGTATCACTGGATAAGTGCCGTCAGCGCAGCTGTTATCTGGACACCGATCTGCTCCATTGTAAAACCGGTAATAAAAACTCCTCTCTTCGGGCAGCTCCCCTGGCATATTCCGCAGCCCTTACACTGTGCTTCATTCACTACAATCACCTTGCCTGCATCAGGATCATCAGCAAACCTGTCCACAAGAGTAATCGCGTCATATGGACAGATATCGACGCAGAGGGCGCAGCCATCACATTTTTCATTATCAACAACAGCCCTGATCCCGTCCAGGGTAACACTGTTTTTTGCCAGCACCGTCACAGCCCTTGACGACGCCGCCAGCGCCTGGGCGACGGACTCCTCGACAGGTTTTGGATAGTGGGCCAGGCCGGCGACATACATCCCTTCCACGGCAAAATCAACCGGTTTGAACTTGGCATGCGCCTCCTGAAAAAAACCATCCTCCCCCACGGAGATCTTGAACAGTTTGCTCAGAGCTGACGCATCACCTCTCGGCCGGATAGCTACAGAGAGGATAACCATATCCACCACCAGCTTCAGCGGCCGGTGGAGAACGTGATCCCAGACCTCAACCTCGATCACCTGTCCATTCTCCTTAACATTCGGTTTGCCATGGAGTTCATAATTGATAAAAATCACCCCGAGCTTCCTTGCCTCTTTATAGAGGGATTCCCGTTGGCCATAGGTGCGCATGTCGCGGTACAGAATATAGACATTACGGTTCGGATTCTCTTTTTTTAAACCGATGGCCGACTGGACGGAATGAGTACAGCAGACCTTGGAGCAGTACATATTATTCTCTTCTCTGGATCCAACACACTGGATAAAAGCAAAATTCCTCGCTTTCCTCACATGAACTTCATTCAACTCGTAAAGTTTATCGAACTGAACTGAAGTAACTACCCTGGAGATTAACCCGTAACCATACTCCCGGGGAATATATGGCTCTGCTCCGGTGGCGATTATCACGATCCCATGTTCAATAGTCTTTCTGCTGCCATTGTTACCGGTAATCGTCGATTTAAAATTACCGATAAAACCTTCGATCGCAGTTACCTCAAACTCCATATGAATTATTATTTTTTCATGCAGAACGACCTTATCGACCAGTTTGGCCACCTCACTGGGCACATGCTGCCCCGACCAGGTATGTTTCAGGTTAAGTGCATTACCTCCAAACCTGTCAGTTCTCTCCACAAGATGAACCTATGCCTGCAATGCCGCCACCGACGATCAATCCCTTCTGTATGACGGGCACCGGAACAGGCTGCAGCGACTCACCCATGGCGACCCTTGCCACCGCTATCCGCACAAGATCTCCAGCCTTTGATGTTGCCGCCTCCGGTTCATTGATATGGACCCAGGAATTATGATTCCTGATATTGGCCATTTCAACCAGATATTCGTTTAAACCAGCCGCTCTGAGTGTTCTGCGAAAGAGCGGTTCATGGGTTCTCGGACTGCAGGCGGCAATAACTATCCTGTTCAGTTTCTGTTCTCTTATCCTCTGCACAATCATGTCCTGGCTGTCCTGGGAGCAGGAAAACAGGTTCTGCTCCACGTAAACAACATCAGGAAGAGTTGCAGCGTACAGTCCAAGTGATTCAACATCCACGACATCGGCAATATTAGATCCACAATGACAGATAAAAACACCGATCCTCACTCCCTCCCCGGAGACATCCCTCTCACCCGGAAAATCCCGGTCTGTGGAAAGCTCAAACCGGGCCGATGCCAGAAAATCAGATACCGCTCCCGCAGCAGCAGAACCGTCAACAACAGACTGTGAAATATTGATCGGGCCGGCAAAAAAACCGCAGGCAAAAATGCCCTTTCTGGAGGTCTGTACAGGCGCAAAATCCGAAGCCGCCAGGAAATTGTCACCGGTCAGCTTAATATCCGCGATGCGGGCCAGTTCCAGAACATGTTCCGGAGTTTTCAAGCCGACGGAAAGAACCACCATATCGTAATTTTCCTCAACCTGACGCCCCTCCTCATTAACGTAACAGAGGCGAAGGTCATCACAACTCCCGTCATTCTCCACACCGTTAACCCGGCAGCGGATAAATCGTATGCCCGGTATCTCCCGAACCTGTTCCATATACCGATCAAAATCCTTGCCATGGGCCCGCATATCCATATAAAAGATGGCTATCTGCATATCAGGATAATGACTTTTGGATATAGCCGCCTCCTTTAAGGTGGACATACAGCAAACCGAGGAACAGTATCCGTTGGTGCACAGATTTTCATCCCGCGAACCAACACATTGAAGAAAGGCCATCTTTCTAACAGCCCTGCCGTCCGAGGGACGTACCAGGCTGCCCCTTGTGGGGCCGGAAATGGAGAGATACCTTTCAAGCTGCAGAGAAGTTATAACATTTGGGAAAACACCATATCCCCACACGTTGCCATCGGCCGGATCAAATGGTTCAAAACCCGGAGCCAGCACCACGGCTCCCACGTTAATCCTGTGTGTTTTACCCCGATCGGAAAAATTTATCGCCCCGGCATCACACACATCGGCACACACTCCGCAGGCATCTACCCTGTTGAGCCGGAGGCACGCATCCGGATCTATTTGATATTTAAGGGGCACCGCCTGAAGGTACTGCACATAGATCGCCTTGCGTTTTCCAACCCCGGTACCATATTCCCTCTCTGTATCTTTTGGACATTTCTCCGTGCAGTCTCCGCAGCTGATACATTTCTCCATATCCACATATCGTGGGGATTCTTTCACAGCAACACTGAAATTCCCGGCTCGTCCATTGATTTCGGTTACTTCACAGAGAGTCATCAGGCAGATATTTAAGTGCCGACCGCACTCAACCAGTTTCGGCGCAATAATTCACATCGAACATTCATTGGAGGGAAATGTCTTATCCAGCCGGACCATGGTCCCCCCGATGGCGCCTGACTTCTCAACCAGGTATACATAATAGCCGGAATCAGCAAGGGTCAGTGCTGCCTGCATTCCGGCTACCCCGCCTCCAATAATCATTACCGATCCAACCTTCACTCTATGCGGCATAACAGGTTTCTCCTCTAACCCGATCAGTCGAAAAATTTTTTCTTTATTATCTTTCAAATTCGGCTGCCAGCGAGATATCAATACATTGAAGGATCAACTCTCCTCCATCTCATGCTCTCTTCTTTCTCCCGGAACCAGCGATTCAGCCACAAGCTGCACCATATATTTCACATCCACATCCAGGTCATATTCATGAACAAGTGATTTCATTATCTGATCACGACAGGTAAGACATGGGGCAACAATCAGGTCAGCACCCGATTCAGCGATCTGTCTTGCCTTCTTACGACCATGAAATACCCTCTCGTCAGAAAAGGGCATGGCCCATGCCCCTCCACCGGCACCACAGCAGTATGCACTGTTTCTATTAGGGTTAAGTTCCCTGATATCATCACAGCAGGCTGCGGTCAGGGTACGCCCCTCTGCAAAATAATCCTGGCCGAACGCTTTTAATGATTTTCGTCCGTAATTACATGGATCATGATACGCTGCCGCCACAGCACGGGCCGGCTTTTTGAGCCTGATCCTCCCTTCATCAATATATTCAATAAGAAGATCAAACAGGGTTACCACCTTAAACTCCCTGAGAACCTCAGGATACCATCTGTTCAACCCGGACCGGGTTGCATAATAGGCATGGCCTCATTCAGGGAGGAGAAGAACCCTGCAGTTCAAACTACGCATATTGTCAACAATTCTGCCAACAACCGTTTTCATTGCCTCGTCATCACCGGAAAACAACCCCCAGTTAACTCCCTCCCAGTACTCGGAAGAGATCGTCCAGGATTCACCTGCAGACCAGAAAATTTTCCACCACCATTTCAAATTATCAGGTTCACCGAATGGCTCTTTAGAATTCACTGTGACAAGGACCCGTGCACCATGTACATCGACTGGAGTCTTAAACCCGGGACATTCATCGGCCGCCAGTTCATCTCCCATCTCCAGGCAGAGAGCTACAAAATCCTCCTTCGGGATACCGAGATTATTGCCGCGCTCAAGGCACATGGTAACCCCCTTCTGAATCGGCCGGGGAACATGGTCGCGGTTGCGGGCTCCACGGATTTTTCTCATCATAGATGTTATCTCAATATTGGCAGGACATGCCTCTTCACATTTACCGCACAGGGTGCATTTCCACGGCCAGCTCGATTCAACCAGTTCCTTATCCATACCGAGGACGGCCATACGCACAATCTTTCTCGGATCCAGACCGTCAACTCCTGAAATATGACAACTGCAGGCGCAGGTCCCGCAGGTGAGACATTCGTCCGCCCAGGAGGGGTCCTCAGGCAGTACACTCTTTTCTCCACCAATCACCAGCGGCTCAACATCACTTTCCTGCAAAGTTTTCAGAGTTTTCAGTTTCTCATGGCTGACAAACTGCATTTTTGGCTTACGGCCGAACTTATTGCAGAGATGCTCGTACTGATGGAACTCAGTCAGATACTTGCGTCCGGGACCCTTCTTTGCCGGAAGGGTCCCGGCATTAATCCAGTTCCTGATGGTATTCCTATGCACTCCGAATTCTTCTGCCATTTCACTGACTCTAAACTCGTACATCATAAAAAATCACCCAGGTTTTAGTGCCTTACCCCGGAATTTCTGTAATAAACAAAAAATCGAGGAAGATCGTTTTTAATTATATGGTTAAATATACTTCCATGGCACTTATCCAGGCACTTTAAAAATTCCGATTTATTCGGGTTACCCGATAATCAAATATTTCCCTGACAGAAAGAGAGTCAGAGAGTGGACGGCCATTGATCAGTACCTGTTTTGTCACTGACTATTGCCGCAATTTTTTCACACGTCCTGATGACTGCCGCCGCCATGGAGGAAGAGAGGCCCTGTCGGATTTCATCCGGAATAGATTCAACCTGAGCACCGATAATCAGAATTTTGATTCCACTGTGCTGCTCCAGTTCCTGCAGCAGATTTACAGTAGGGAACTGGTGGAGGGAGAAATCGTGAATCTTTTTCGCAGGAATAGTGTCCGAGGTAATAAAGACAACTTCACCGGGATCACAGTCCGGATAATCAACCGCATCGACAATAATAATCTTCTCAGGTCTCCCCTCTTCGACAAGAAGATAGTCAAAAAGATACTCACGGACACAAGTGCCCGCGTCCACGGCCCGAGTATCGCCCGGAAGGGTATAATGAGCATTCAACTCATCCACCACAGCCGGCCCATACCCGTCATCCCCCATGATCACATTACCGCAGCCAAAAACCATAGTTGAAATTTTTTCAGATACCATTGTGCAAACAGTGCGAAAATTATTTTTAAGTATAAATACCAGCAGAAATGAACAAACACAAGATCAAACACCCTCTATCCAGGTATCACTGGCAGTCGTATCTGAGAAATAAGCATAATAAGCACATTCCCGCTGTGCATAAAGCCATGGATGTCCGGCTGGAATAATCAGCTTTATCGAAACGATGAAAAAAGGTATGGTGGGTGTGAGATGGGAGCATATCTCCCATCTTACAGATGAAAATACTATTTTATCAGGAGAATAACGATGCCGTATGTAAATATCAGAGTCGCAGGCAAACTGACAAAAGGACAGAAGGAGAAAATCAGCAGGGGAGTCACCGATGTAATCGCAAAAGAAACAGGCAAACCTCCGGAGGCTATCCTTATCTTCATAGACGAAGTGGCCCATGAAAATATTGCCAAGAATGGTGAGTTACTGATACCGCCCAAATAGGTCCAGCCCATCTGTCAAAAAATGATGCCGGCGACGTCTCATCATTTGGCATCATTTTCCTCAATCAGTTTAAAATACTCTGATTCACTGACAACCTTCACCCCAAGAATCTCAGCTTTTTTCAGTTTGACTGCACCAACCTTCCTGCCGATAACAAGCATATCCGTTTTTCCGGTAATAGAGCTGCCCACTTTGGCTCCCAGCTTCTTTGCCTGCTTTTTCATCCCCTCCCGATTCCCTCCCTGCATCGCCCCGCTGAAAACGATACGTTTTCCCTCGAGAAGGAGTTTGTCCATTTTTCCCGAATAGGCATCGGCAGGAGTTATGGACAGATTAAAGCCCAGACTGTAAAGCTCTTTAAAAAGTGAAAAAATACCTCTCATGCCATGAACCACTGCGTCGGCTGTTTTCTCCTTAAACCCTTTTATCGCCATCACATCCTCCCGGGTCAGCTCGAAAACATCCTCCAGAGGGTGAATGGAGAGCAGTTTTTCACAGTTACCCGGCCCCATCCGATAAACCCCGAAAGCGGCAAGAAACCGCCAGTCCTCTATCTGCTCAGTCCTGCTCCGCCGCAACTGTGCGACCATATTCTCTGCCTGCCTGGGACCAAAGCCCATATCGACATAATCCTTTTCCGAAAGAGCATAGATTTGTGGAAGAGTTTTAATGTCATTGAGATAGATCTTATTAATCGAAGAAGGACCAAAACCATCAATATTGCCAAGGGTCTTAAAAAAATGGCCGATAGAGTGAGTGATCTGCGCCGGGCAATTCATATTGTTGGTACAGAGAAGGTAGTCACCTTCCCAGATCAGATCCGAGCCACAGCTTGGGCAGCTGGAAGGAATTTGAGGCTCTGCCGGGACAAGAACCTCCTCAATCTTTGGTATGACCTCCCCGCTCCGTGACAGCCTGATTACAGCTCCGGGTCCCACGCCTTTTAGTTTCACCATACCGTAGTGGTGAACAGTGACTCTTCGAATCAGAGCACCGCTCAGTTTTGCCGGCTCTATTTCCGCAACCGGATTTACCCTGCCTGACCGGGACGTCTGGGGAATAACCGTCAGGACCTCGACCTCAGCAGTTTCAGTGTTCTTTTTAAAGGCAATCTGCCACCTGTGATGATGCCTGGTTGCTCCCATGGATTTCCTTATGGCACTATCCATGACCTCCAGGACCACACCGTCGGTATCATAATCCACCAGATCCCATAACCTGCCGATAACTTTATCAAAGTCACCGGAAAGCTCCGCCCAGAGACCCTGCCAGTCAGGCAGCAGAGAAAAAGGATAAAACACCGCTTCACCTCTGCTTATGGCTTTGGCCGCGGGAAGTTCAAGTTCCTTTTCTTTAATGAGGCTTGCCTGAAAGTTCCTGGAATTATCGAAGCGCTGCGCAAGATTTTCCCTGAAATAGCTGCGGCCGACAACTATCTCCCCGGCCCCCATCCCACGCGCTCCTCCTGCCGCCACCTGCAGTCCCCGGTCAAAGACCCGGGTAATATCAGTACCGCGCCTGCCATCCCCTCTGGTATAGAGCCGCTCTCCATCATCGTATGCGGCAAATCCATCAAGCTTTGGGGTCGCCCGAAAGACCAGCTGATCGAAGACCTTCTCACTTTCAATCGCGGCTTTTTCTATTCGACCTGCCCACCGCTGAATAGCTGCGAAATCATATGCCTTCTCCGTTGAAAACATACGCACGGGCAACTGCACGGTCTTCCTCGCCTGTACTGGTTCAGGCTCGACCTCCAACAGAAAAGGATGGGAGGGACTCCGCCTTCTCAACTCCGCCTGAAAAATAAAATCGTAACTGCTGTCACTGACCAGCCGGGCGCCTCCCCGGTAGAGGAGATTGGCCAGGGCAAGAAATTCAGCCAGCACATCATCTCCAACAGACCTGACATCAACTATCTCGTCTGCAATTGCAACTGCCTGCTTCTCGGTAAGATGCTTCGGGCGGTACTTTGCCTCTGCAAGGATTGTTTTCTGCTGCCGACTGAAGTTCTTCATTTTTTCCTTCGTTTTTACTGAAGTCTCCTGTAAATATGTGATCATTGCTGATCAGCCTTTTCCACCCGCAAAATTTTAATATGTTTTTCCCGCAACCACAAGAAGGAACAGTAAAATGAAACCTATCGATTTCCGGAGTGACACCGTAACCAGACCCGGTCAAAAGATGCGGCAAGCTATGTCCCGGGCGGAAGTCGGTGATGATGTCTACGGGGACGACCCGTCCGTGAACGAACTTGAGAGAATGGGGGCGGAATTACTCGGCTATGAGAAAGCTCTCTTCACCTCCAGCGGAACCCAGGCCAATCTCATAGGAATCATGTCCCACTGTGGAAGAGGCGATGAATACATTGTCGGCCAGCAGGCACATACCTACAAATATGAAGGCGGTGGTGCTGCAGTGCTCGGCAGCATCCAGCCCCAGCCGGTTGAGTTTGAGAAGGATGCAACCCTTGACCTGCGGAAGGTCGCTGACAAAATCAAACCGGATGATATTCATTTTGCCAGAACCCGGCTCCTCTGCCTGGAGAACAGTCACAACGGAAAGCCTCTGCCTCTTGACTACCTGCAGAAGGCCGGTGATTTTGCAAAAGTCAGTAATCTCAATCTTCACCTTGACGGTGCAAGACTCTTTAATGCCGCGGTGGCACAGGATGTGGAAGTATCTGAGCTGAGCCGTCCTTTCGACTCCACCTCCATCTGTCTGTCCAAAGGACTGGGAGCACCAGTGGGATCCCTGCTGTGCGGCTCCGCAGAATTCATTGCCGAAGCCAGAAAATGGCGGAAAATGGTGGGGGGAGGTATGCGTCAGGCAGGGATCATCGCCGCAGCCTCCATCTATGCCCTGCAGAACAATGTTGCCCGTCTGGCTGAGGACCATGAAAATGCGAGAGACCTTGCTGACGGCTTAAATAATCTGGAAGAAATCAGTGTGGAGGAAAACAGGGCTCAGACCAATATGGTCTTTTTCACCATGGAAGAGCACCGGGCAAAGGCGCTGGCCTATTTTCTGGCAAAAAAAAACATCCTTATCTCGGCAGGGGCGACAACCAGGATGGTCACTCACCTGGATATAACGGATGAAGATGTTCGCCTGGTATTAAAGGAAATAGGTCACTTTTTAGCGCAATAAGAAATGAGGCAGCCGGAGAGGATATCAACCCCGCTCCTTTAACTGTTCCAGTTCGTCCCAGCGGGCATACAGGCTTTCCGCATCACTCCGGGCTGTTTCAAGCTCCTGCCAGCACTCGGCCAGTTTTACCGAATCAGAAACAATTTCCGGCTGTTCCATTTTGAGTTCCAGTTCTTCTATGCACCTTTCAAGGACAGTTATTTTCTCCTCCATCTGATCATATTCCCGCTGATCCATATATGACAGACGACCAGTTTTCCCGGATCTGGTGGAAACTTTTTTTTCCACAGCAAAACTCTTTTTCTCAGGATAGTTTCTCTGCCTTGTCAGCAGTGCAAGATCATCCAGCCACTGTTTATATTCTGCATAATAGGACACCCCGGCAGGCCCTCCAAATCCGATAATCCGGTGACACACCCGATCAAGCAGAAAACGATCATGAGTTACCAGAACAAGAGCACCGGGAAAATCCAGCAGACTCGCTTCAAGCACATCCAGAGAGGCAATGTCCAGATCATTAGTCGGCTCATCGAGAAGCAGAATATCTGCCGGCTGCAGCATCAGACCGGCAATCAATATCCGTGCCTGTTCTCCTCCGGAAAGCTGCCCCACCGGAGTTTCCAGCTGATCCGGCTCAAAGAGGAACTTTTGTGCCCATGAAACAACATGCAGGGAACGGCCGCGATAGACAACTGAGTCCCCTTCGGGAGCCAGGGCTCTGCGCAGGGTAACGGCCGGATCTATAGCTGTCCTGTTCTGATCAAAACTGACGATCTGGACATTTTCAGCTACCTCGATCTGACCTGAATCAATGACCGTATCACCTTCTGCTCCGCCACTGGCCAGAACCCGCATCAGGGTCGATTTACCACAACCGTTTCTGCCGAGCAGACCAATCCTGCTGCCGGGGGACAAGGTTATATCAAGATCGGCAAACAGCGTCTGGTCTCCGTATGATTTTGTGATCCCCCGGGCCACAAGGAGATTTTTTGTTTTTCGTCCTGTGGCATCAAAATCAATCTGCACCTTGGATATGGCCCGGTTTCGGGCTTTAACATCTGCGAGGTCATCCTGCATTTTCCAGGCTGCATCAATACGATATTTCGCCTTGGTGGCCCGTGCCTTTGGTCCACGCTGCAACCACTCTGTCTCCCGCCTTACCTTATTGGTAAGACGCTCTTCCTCCTGCTGCTGATTTTGAAGAAAATGGTGACGCTCCTTCAAATACCTGGAGTAGCTGCCCTGCACCTGAAAGGAACCTTCAGGATAAATCGCCGACAACTCAACAATTCTATTGGTACAGCTCTCCAGGAGATACCTGTCGTGACTAACCAGAAGAAAGGTGGACGGTACACCTCCCCCTCCACCGGACAACATCTTCTCCAGCCAGAGAATACCTTCGATATCCAGATGGTTTGTAGGTTCATCCATAACCAGGACATCGGGAGCAAGCAGCAGGGAACGGCATATCGACAAGCGTTTCCTCCACCCTCCGGATAACTGACCGACCGGGACATCAGTGTCAACAAATTCTGCCCGGCTGAGCAGACTGTAGACCATATTATTTTTTTCACTTTCCTCCAGTCTCTCTCCCTTCAGGGCAGACAACAGATTATCTGCGGCACCCGCCTCATCATTAAACAGATCAATCTGGGCAAGATAGCTGGAACGGACATGTTTTTGAAAAAGAATCTTTCCCTGATCAGCCTCCTCGAGACCACAGATAATTTTCAGCAGGGTGGATTTCCCGGAACCATTTGGCCCTATTACCCCGATTTTATCATCCTTTGCAACGACCAGGTTAATTGAGGTGAACAGAGTTCGAGCCCCGAAGGATTTGGAAAGTGACTGACAATTGATAAGATTGGACATGGAAATATTTTTAAAAGTTAGTGTTTTTTATTCAACTGCAAACCGCATATTTTATTTCTGCAGTAACTCGAGTATCGGCAGAAAATTCAATATATGCAGGCTATGCAGCTGACTCTGCTGCTCTCAGGGCGCTACTTTAGTTGTTGATTGTTTTATATCTTGAGAGTATATGTTAGAAAATTTTGCTGACTGATTCCCAGCACAATTTTCTGCAACCCCACTCCTTTCGAGGTATGAAAACAGGAGAAACAGCTGGCAGCAGTAAATAATCAGGCCATACTACTTTCTGTTTACCATATTCACAACATTTTTGGATTTTACCATGAACGAACATCTACACGTTATTATCACCGGAGACACAGGGAAAATTGTTCGATTCCCCACCAGCAGGAAAAAACTCCGTTTATTTTTCACAGGTGCAGTCCTCACCCTTCTCTTTCTTGCCATTACCACATTTTTCTCCATCTCCCTCTTTACAGAAAACCACTCTGTCTCAAACAGGCTCACTGTGCTGGAGCAACAGCTCAAAATGAATGAGAATTCGCTGAACAGGCAGAAGGAGACAAGCAACGAAACGATTGCCGAACTGCGCTCGCAGCTCATGACCTACGAAGAGAAAAAAGAGAAGATGTCCACTGCAGCGAGTGAGCTTAATGAACGAAATGAAGTAATTGAAAAGGTCATGGACACCCTTGGCATTGATCTGAACAGACCAAAGGAATCAGGGACAAAAAACAGTGGCGGCCCTTTCATTAAAGAACCAAAGGCCCGGTACGATGACCTTCTCTACACAACTGACAAATACCTGAAGACAATACAACATATTCCACTTGGCAGACCCATCAAGGGATCTATCACATCCCGATTTGGAAAACGTAAAGATCCCGTTAACAGAAAAAATGCATTCCACTCCGGAATTGACCTCCATGGCACACGGGGAGAAAAAATTCGTGCGACTGCGGATGGCATTGTCGAAAAAGTTTTCCGTAACGGCGGTTACGGAAAATATATCAGCATCAACCATGGCAATGGTTACACTACAGGTTTTGCTCACCTGAAAAAATACCTGGTGAAGAAAGGGGAGTCGGTTAAAAGAGGACAGGTTATCGGCCTTGTGGGGAATACAGGCCGCTCAACCGGTCCGCATCTTCACTATGAAATCTGCCTGGATAAAAAACCGATCAACCCATACAAATTTATGAAGATTGCCAGCTTAGTGAAATCGGGAACTGCCTCACCGGAGAAAAAATAAAATGGCCATTTTCGGAAAATCAGAAACTGTTGAGAAGGAAATGCAAAAAGTTGAAAATGAAGCCATTTCCTCAATAATTGACAAAAGTATGACTGTCAGAGGAGAAGTATTTTTTAAAGGAAAGACCAGGATTGATGGAGAAATTAACGGTAATATCGAGGGAGAGCATCTGATTCTGAGTGAAAGCGGTAAAATAATCGGAGACATCTCAGTCACTTCATTTAATTGTTACGGCACTCTGGAAGGAAATGTCACAGCAGAAATGCTTACCGCCAGAAAAAACTGCTTTATCCGGGGTAAACTATCGGCAAAAAATTTAACGGTTGAACCTGGAGCGGCCATTGAAGGCGAGATAAAAACCGCAATCAAGGAAATGGACATCACAACAACCGGCGACACAACCGCCGCATCTCAAGTCGGCAATTCACCAGCCAAATAACAATCCCCCGATAGACAAATAAAAAAAAGGAGACACCCGCAAAGGTATCTCCTTTCTGTATTCCGATAAAACAGGTGCTGTCTGCTTACTTATACACAACCAGTCGGTTTAGGGAGACCGGCCATCTTACATGCTCCCTTGCCAGGTCCTGACGGGAACAGTTCATAAATTCTCTTCAAAGGAAAACCGGTAGTTTTAGAGAGAATACGTACCATCGGGGCAATACCGTTTTTCTTGTAATATTCCTGGAGTGCATCAATAACTTTCTGATGCTCGTCAGTCATCTCGCCAATTCCTTCAACTCCTTTAACGTAATCTACCCAATCCTTGTTAAAGTCATCACCTTTAAGCAAAAAACCGTCTTCATCGACTTCAAATGTCGATCCATTGTGTTCAAGTGTTGGCATCGCAACCTCCTTCTAAATTTTATTTAATAGCTCACGCCGTTTTATAATTCCGTTTAAACCAACTAGAGCTTTTTACTATAGGCAAATCATTTTGTCAAGTGAATGAGGAATCATCTGCAGCTCTTTTAGATTTTATCCAATTCAGTTATTTTTTATTTATTTCATATAGATGGGAAAGAAACAGGAGGATTCAATTTACAGAAAAAATCGGAGTTTTTGAAAAATCCACTCAGAAACATCATTCCTTTAGCCCGACAGCTGCCACTCCTCTGCCACCCTGTTATCAAGTTACATCGAGAGCATGGAAATTCCCAAAGAAGGAAATTACTTGCACAGGATAGCAAGAAAGAGTAAATCGAACAGGAATTAATGAGCAGTCGGAAAACGCTACTGTCTACCAGTTGCTTATCGTACCGGGACAAATTAATGTCTCGGCTTTTCATATTAACCAAAACTCATACAAAATACTTTCATGCTGCGATTACTCCGTAACAAAGCACAATCAACTTTTATTCAAATCATAGTCGTTATCATTGCCCTGGTTTTTATTTTCTGGGGTGTTGGTACAAATATGATGGGAAGCAGAGAGGCCGCCCTGGTAGTGAATGGTAAAGAAATTTCCTTTCAGGAGTTCCAGCAGGCCTACGACAGGGCATATCAACGCCTCAGCGACCAGTTTGGAGGCAATGTCCCCAAAGGAATGGCAGAGACCCTGGGAATCAAACAGCAGGTAATCAACCAGTTAGTCCAGACGTCTCTCCTCAGGCAGGGTGCTGATGAAATGGGCCTGGTTATCAGCGGTGATGAAGTCCATGACATCATTAATGAAATGGTGCAGTTTCAGGAGAGTGGCAGTTTCAATCTGACAAAATACAAGACTCTGCTTGCATCAAATCGATTGACTCCTACAAAATTTGAAGCCTCCATTCGCTATGATAAACTGTCAGAAACTGCGGTTCGTGAAATCAACAACTTTGTTACGGTTGCCAGTGATTTTGAAATTGAAGATATCTTTAATCAGATAAATAGAGAAGTTTCCCTGGATTACGTCAAAGTATCACCATCCCAGTTTACCGGACAGGTCAAGCTGGATGACAAAATCCTGGCTGAATGGTTTGAAACTGTTAAAGAGAAATACAAGACAGAGCCACAACTTAAACTCAAATATCTTGCATTCACCTATGACCTGATTGGCAAAAAAATTGAAATTGATGATGCCAAGGCAAAGGCGTACTATGAAGCTAACCTCAACTCCTATAAAGTGGCAGAACAACGACATGCCCGCCATATATTGTTTGAAGCAAAGGAAAGTGATAACCCCGCCCTGCATAAGGAAAAGTCTGACAAAGCGAAAGAAGTACTGCAACTTGCCAGAAATGGTGCCGATTTCAGTGAACTGGCAAAACAATATTCTGAGGGACCCAGCAAGGATTCAGGCGGGGATCTCGGCTTCTTCGAGAAGGGAAGTATGGTACCGAAATTTGATTCTGCTGTGTTTTCCATGAAACCAGGCCAGATCAGCGAGATTATTAAAACCCGTTTCGGCTACCACATAATCCTGCTTGAGGAAGTCAAACCCGCCACTGCCAGAAGTTTTGAAGAGGTACGGGATTCAATTATAACGACATTACAGAAGAAAGAGGCTGAAAATATTGCTTTCCAGGTCGCCAACAGCGCCTATGAAGGAATAATCGGTGCCGGAAGTCTTGACAGCTACGCAAAAAATAACCCCGATGCCGAGATAGAAGAAACAGACTTTTTTACCCGCTCAACCCCCCTGGGTATTTTTGCAAAAGATCCAGCTTTTCTCGATAAAGCCTTTGCATTAAACAAAGGCGAACTCAGCTCCCTTATTAAAGGAAAGTCCGGCTATGCCATATTTTATGCCGAAGACGTGATAGAACCCGATTTTCCACCCTTTGAAGATGTCAAGGATCGGTTGCAGAAAGATTTCAGAAAGGTCAAATCCGAAGAGATGGCGAAGGAAGGTGCTGAAAGACTTCTGGCCGACATTCACTCCGAAAAAGAGCTGAAAGCAGCGGCAGCGGAGCAGGGGCTGGAATTAATAAAATCTGAATACCTCAGCAAGAGGAAAAAGGAACAGAATGGTTCCTTCCCTGAAGAACTGCTCTCCCAGGTCTTTCTTTTATCATCAAAATCTCCCTTCCCTGAGGAACCTGGAAAGGTGGGAGAGGACTATTACGTCTATAAGTTTCTTGCCAGCCGAACCCCGG
>JAFDME010000047.1 GCA_019306075.1 Deltaproteobacteria bacterium
CCACGATAAGTCTGGTGATCTGTTCAGGATTTAACTCATTGGGCAGGATAATATTAAAAGCGGTTTTGTGGGTGGAGAGAAACTGGCCGACATTGCGGTTGACGGCTTTGGGGATTATGCCGACACAATCCGGGTAAATGATGGTAGCAGCAATGACGGATGCCAGAGCATCAAAGTCAGTATTTTTATGGGTAGTTGCTATCAGCATGAATTATCTGCCTTAAAAGAGATGGCAGCCAAATAGTTTTTTACTGAATTTCTCAACATTCCTGTACACTGGCATCCAGCAATTGTCGTGTGTAGGGTTGGCTTGCCTTCAGGGCTCGCAGATCCTCTACTGTCAGAATTTCGATTATTTCCCCTCCGTTCATCACCGCAATCTTACTGCACATATGACCTACCACGGCAAGATCATGGGAGACCATCAGGTAGGTGAGCTTTCGTTCTGCACGTAATCTGGTCAGGAGATTTAAAATTTCAGCCTGGACGGAGACATCCAGGGCGGAGGTTGGCTCATCAAGCAGAAGTATGGTCGGTTCAATTATCAGGGCGCGGGCAATGGCAACCCGCTGTCTCTGGCCTCCGGAAAGCTGGTGGGGCCAGCGAAAACGAAATGACTGGTTCAGGCCGACATCATCAAGTATTTGAATAATGCGATCGTTGACATCCTTGAATCCATGCAGTGAGAGCGCCTCCGACAGCACATGATCTACTGTCTGGCGCGGATGGAGTGAGGCGTAGGGGTCCTGGAAGACCATTTGTACAGTACGGTAAAATTCCTTGTCCCGCTCCCTGCCGAGAATATTTCCAAGCACTGATATCATGCCGGACCAGGATGGAGCGAGACCTGTTATGGCACGGAGAATTGTGGATTTTCCGGAACCGGATTCTCCCACCAGACCGAAGCTTTTCCCAAGAGGAATTGTGAATCCGGCATCAATAACTGCGTCCACACGTTCCTTCCCCTCGCCAAACCAGACATTAACATGTTCCAGTTCTATTCCGTCACCAGTGCTCACGTTATTATCTCCGTCTCCAGGGTACCTCCGACACTGGGCATCGTATCCCAGGAATCGTCGCGTTTCAGGACCTCAAGATAATCTACCGGGTGCTCCAGCCGGGGCATGGAATTGAGCAGGCCGACAGTATAGGGGTGCGTGGCGTTATGTAGCTGGTCTGCTCTGCATGTTTCGACAATCCGACCTGAATACATGATCAGCACACGGTCACAGAAGGCGGAAACCACGTTCAGGTCATGGCTGATGAAAATCAGTCCCATGCCGCGTTCTCGGACAAGTTTATCCATGATTTCAAGTACTTCTTTCTGTACAGTTACATCAAGAGCTGATGTTGGCTCATCGGCAATAAGGATTTTCGGGTCGGGGATAAGCATCATGGCAATCATGATTCGCTGGCCCATTCCGCCTGACATTTCATGGGGATAGGATTTGAAGACCCGTTCAGGATCACGGATAAGAACGGCCTCAAGCATGGCCAGTGTCTTTTTTCTTGCCTCGGAACGGCTGGCACGGGTGTGGAGACGGTACGCCTCGCAGATCTGGTCTCCTATCTTCATAACAGGATTAAGGGAAAATTTCGGATCCTGCATAATCATCGAAATCCTGTGTCCCCTCACCTCGCGCATTTCTTTTTCCGACAGTGTCAACAGGTTCTTTCCTTCCAGTGCGATACGGTCGGCTTCGACAATCCCAGGTTTTCTGATGAGCCGTAATATGGCCCTCCCGGTTATCGATTTGCCTGATCCGGATTCACCCACAATTCCAAGGCGCTCACGACCGAGGGAAAAGGAAAGTCCCCGAACCGCTTCGAAAACGGTGTCGCGGGTGGGAAATTTTACAGTCAGATTTTTTACTTCCAGCAGATTGGTCATTTTGAACTTTTCTTGGGGTCAAGTACATCGCGCAGACCGTCGCCCAGCAGGTTGAAGGCGAGGGAGACGATAAAAATTGCCAGACCGGGCATGGTTGCCACCCACCAGTGATCAAGAATAAATTTGCGTCCGGCGGAAATCATAGCTCCCCATTCGGGGGAAGGCGGTTGAGCACCCAGCCCCAGAAAGCCGAGGCCTGCAGCCGTAAGAATAATTCCGGCCATATCGAGTGTTACTCTGATAACCAGTGAAGAGATGCAGAGAGGCCATATATGACGGGTAATGATTCGCAGTGCTCCGGCTCCCTGTAATTTTATGGCATGAATGAAGTCCGCATTGCGGATGGTCAGGGTTTCCGCTCTGGCAATCCGGGCATAGGGTGGCCATGATGTTAAAACAATTGCCAGCACTGCATTTTCAATACCGGCTCCGAGAGCGGAGACAAACGCAAGAGCGAGTATTAACTTTGGAAATGCCAGAAAAATGTCAGTAATGCGCATCAGGGTGATGTCGAGCCAGCCCCCGAGATAGCCTGCCGCGGTACCGACAAAGAGGCCGACAATGGGCGCCATAAGGGCAACCATTGAAACAATATAGAGGGTAATGCGGGAACCGTAGATGAGCCTGCTCAGGATGTCTCTTCCCAGTGAATCCGATCCGAGAATATACCCCCCTTTACCGGGGGGGCTGAGCCGGGCACCAAGATCCTGGGTAAATGGACTCTGAGGTGCCAGCAGAGGTGCAAACAGGGCAATAAATATTAGTGCCAGGAGAATTCCCAGACCGAACATGGCCATGGGGTTGGAGCGAAACGCCAGCCAGGACCTGTACCACGCTGACACTCTTGCCTGTCTTCGGGATGCAGGGGTCTCCGTTGTCAGCCATTCATGCAGAGTCAGTCGTTTCTGAGGAAGTTCCGTGTCCATGCTCATCTTGCCCTCGGATCAAAAAACTTATAGAGCAGGTCGGAAAAAATATTCAGGCAGACAAATACCAGTCCCACTACGACGGTACCGCCCAGAACGGCGTTCATATCGGCAGAGAGAAGTGCTGTAGTGATATAGGAGCCGATACCGGGCCAGGAAAAAATGGTTTCCGTGAGTACCGATCCCTCCAGGAGAGCTGCATAGGAAAGAGCAATAACGGTTACCAGCGGAACCTTGACATTGCCAAAGGCGTGGCGCCATATTACAGCACTTTCTGACAGTCCTTTCACCCGGGCGGTGATGATATACTCCTGATCAAGCTGCTCCAGCATAAAGGAACGGGTCATTCGGGAAATATAGGCCAGTGAATAATAAGCCAGCAGACCGGCTGGCAGGACGATATGGGAAATAGCATTGCGGAAGACTACCATGTCTCCGGCAAGCAGGCTGTCCACCAGAATCATGCCGGTTACGCGGGGGATTATATCCACGTAAAAAATATCGAGCCTGCCCGGTCCTCCAACCCAGCCAAGTTTACCATAGAGAATCAGCAGACCGATAAGGCCGATCCAGAATACCGGCATGGAGTAACCAACCAGGGCAACAACCCGTGCAATATGGTCAATCCAGCTGCCTCTTTTTACAGCTGCAATTACACCCAGAGGAACTCCAAGCAATACACCGACAATTGTGCCCATGGTTGCCAGTTCCATGGTTGCCGGAAAAACACGCAGAAGATCCTGGGACACCGGTCGTGCTGTGAGCAGAGACTCGCCGAAATTACCCTGGGCTATATCCCGTAAAAAGATAAAGAACTGAACGAGCAGCGGTTTATCCAGGCCCAGTTCCTGGTAGGCAGCTTCATATGTTGCCCGGGAGGCACTTTCGCCGACGATGGAGAGTACAGGATCAATCGGCATGACCCTGCCAATAATAAAAGTGACAAAGAGCAGGCCAACCATGGTGATCAACACCGTGAAAATAACACTGCCGCAACCTGAAATCCACGATGGAATAGAGAGTTTTAGCCATCCTTTTCCGGTTGTGTTTTGGGTGACCATTATTTTTTAAACCAGGAGGCAGGAAAAAACCAAGGGGAGCATATCGCGTACACTCCTCTTGATTTTCATTTACAGATTATTTGGTAATTGGCCAATAGGAGACAGCAGTGATTGCGCCGCCGGTATTGAGTCCTTTTACATTTGAACGCTGACCTGTTTGTTCGATTTTCTGGAACATAATGGCAAATGGTGCGCGCTGCTGATGGTCACGCTGAATGGCCTGGTACATGGCCGCACGTTTAGCACGATCACCCTCCTGAACTGCTGCCAGGGTAGCTTTGGACATCTCCGGAATGAACCATGAATTACGCCAGGCGAGTATTCCGGTTGCCTTGGCTTCGTCAGAGTTGTCAGGGTTGTAGGCAAAGGTTCCCGCATTGGTATTAGGATCCGGATAATCGGGACCCCAGGCACCCACATAGATCTGGTGCTCACGGGCACGATATTTTGCCAGTGTCTGTTTTCCGGTGCCCACTTCAATACTTACATTGATGCCCGCCTGGGAAAAAGTGTTTTGAACGGACTGGGCGATTTCGATACGTTCCTGGGCTTCACGGACAATGATTTTCAACTCAAATCCATCAGCAAGTCCGGCTTCTTTCAGAAGGGCTTTGCCTTTGGCAACATCAAATTTATACGGTGTATCATCAATCTCGCCCAGGTAGGTCTTGGGCAGAAAGGACTGGTGAATGGTGTACTGGCCTTTGAGGAAAGAGTCCTGCATGCCTTTATAGTCAATGAGGTATTTCAGTGCCTCAACAACTTTAGGTTTGGCAAGATTCGGATCTTTCTGGTTCATGGAGATATACATGATGCGACCACGCAGGTCATTGTATACGGACAGGTCCGAATTACCTTTGATACCGGTAATATCCTGGGGGTTTAAATTCCGGGCCAGATCGATATCACCCTTTTCCAGCAACAGCCGCTGGGTGGCTGACTCAGCTATATGACGCACAATAACTTTCGTCATTTTAGGTGCACCAAGATAAAAATCCGGGTTGGATTTCAGAGTGTATGATTCATTTGGTTTCCAGTTTACCAGGATATAGGCACCGGATCCTGCACTGTGGGTTTTCAGCCAGTCATTGCCAAAATCGCCATCTTTCACATGCGCCAGGACAGTTTCGGAATCGATAATAGCTCCGATGGTTGAGGTGAGACAGTTCAGCACAAAGGAGGTGGCATATTTTTTATCGGTGGTGATCGAGAACGTCATGTCGTCAATCAGTTTAATGGCCTTGTCTGCATTATCCGCGGTAAAGCCGAACTGAGTCAGAATAAATGCAGGAGTTTTATTCAGTTTTACAGCCCGCTGCAGGGAAAAAACGGCATCTTTGGCCATTACAGGGTTTCCGGAGTGAAATTTAATTCCGGGGCGCATCTTGAAAGTGATGGTTTTGCCATCTTCAGAAACTGTCCAGCTCTCGGCCAGATCCGGCTGATAACCTTTGCTCAGGTCTGCAGGATCAAAATTTACCAGTTTGCCGTAAACATTGCGAATGAGATCAGAACCGGCAAATTCGAAGGACTGGGCCGGGTCAAGGGTGTTGATGTCGTCGATTCGATTTGCAATTACCAGCATGTTGTCAGGTGTTTTTGCGCAGACAGAATGAGCTGTGGCAAAGAGCGCCACTGCTGCCATACTGAAAAGCAATTTTCTTAGAATATTCATTTTTCCTCCTTTTTGGTTTTTCATTCTCCTTCATAGGAGAACAGGCAACTGATGATGGTACCATTTATCATTGATTAAGCAATAAATATAATACAAATAGATTGTCTGTTTTTATACACGTCAAAAACTTCTGTTGTACCCGTAATATAGATTTATCAGCAGGGTGTGAAAGTTATACAATCGGGAATCGGGAGAATGCATAGCTTTGATATGAAAGAAATATTGTAACTATTCAGCAGCACCTCACCTGCCCACGATCAACCCGCCATGCATACAGGTGTATAGCTGGGCGAGTTGCTTATGAACATGTAAGGCACTGCTAAATAGTTATGAAATATTTTACTATTATTTTCAACCGGTGTACGAGTATTATGGTAATCCCATAGAGTCATCAGCCGAACCGGAGAAGAAAATGATCCGAAGTGGAATTATCAATGTCAGTGTGAGCAATTATTATGATGAACCATCTTATGGGTACTAAGGAGAGAAATGCAAATTACCGGAATTAAAAGCCAGGTTGTTTCTGTACCTCTTGTCACCACTTTCAGGACTGCGCTCAGAACTGTTGATCGAATTGAAAATGTGATCGTTACCATCCTGACGGATTCAGACCTGGTGGGATTTGGCAGTGCCGCACCGGTTGCAGTGATAACAGGAGAAACGGCAGCTTCCATTACTGGTGCCATTGAATATATCGGCGACAGTATCAGCGGTATGAAAATTGGCAGCTGGGAAAATATCCTCCAGCGCCTGAACAGTTGTATTATTGGTAACATGTCGGCCAAGGCTGCAGTAGATATGGCAGTCTACGATCTGGTGGCAAAATCATTGGATATTCCCCTGTACCAGTTGCTGGGAGGCATGAGTAGCGATATTAATACGGATATTACCATCAGTATTGATACACCGGAAAAGATGATCAGTGAGAGCAGGGAAAAACTGGCAAGTGGATTTGATATATTGAAAATCAAGGTTGGCGGTGATCCGGAACTGGATATTCGTCGACTTCAGCTAATCCAGGAAGCCGTCGGCCGTCAGATCCGTATCAGGATCGACGCCAATCAGGGTTGGAGCGCCAAGGAGGCGGTGGGGGTAGGCAGAGAGCTGGAACGTCGGGGGATTCTTATTGAGCTTATGGAACAGCCTGTTGCCGCATCAGATTTTGAGGGTCTTCGCTATGTACGGGATAATGTTGTCTTTCCTGTCTATGCAGATGAGAGTCTGTTCTCCCCCGGGGATGCTCTGAGACTGGTAAAAATGAATGCGGTGGATGGCTTTAATATTAAACTTATGAAGTGTGGTGGTATATATAATGCGATGAAGATTGCAGCCATTGCAGAAGCCGCTGCTCTCCCATGCATGATAGGGTCAATGATGGAATGTCACATCAGTGTGGCGGCCGCGGCTCATCTGGCGGCCAGTCGGGCTGTTATCAGCAGATACGATCTGGATGCACCGCTTTTCTGCAGTCGCAATCCGGCCTCAGGGGGGATCTCATATTCGGGCGCTCAAGTGTGTTTTGCAGATGCTGCCGGGCTTGGGATAGAGGAGGTAACTGGTTAGCTTTTTAGGCTGAAAGCTGTTAGTGAGGTTGTTTATATGAAATTCATTTCATGGGTGTTAGCGATAAAAAATGGGGAGATAAATGAAGATTTATATCAGTGCGGATATTGAAGGGGTTTGCGGGACCACCAGCTGGACCGAAGTGACCAGAGGCAGTCAAGAGTATTTTGAATTTCAACAGCAGATGACAAAAGAAGTGAAGGCGGCCTGTGAGGGGGCTTTTGACGCTGGGGCCACAGAGATTGTCATTAAGGATGCCCATGGAACAGCCTGCAATATCCTTGCTGCTGATCTGCCGGAAAATACTGTTCTTATCAGGGGGTGGGGCCGTCATCCCTATATGATGATGCAGGAACTGGACAGCTCTTTTGATGCTGTTTTGATGCTCGGCTATCATGCCATGGCCGGGGGAGGAGGTAATCCACTGGCCCACACCATGAGCCATGTGCGAATATCTTCTCTTGATATCAACGGTATCCCCGCATCGGAGTTTTTGATTAATTATTACACCGCGATGCTGGAGAAAGTACCGGTTCTTTTTGTTTCCGGTGACCGGGAGATCTGCAATCATGCATCAGAACTGGTGCCGGGGATCAGCACTGTTGCGGTAAAAAAAGGCTCAGGGGGATCGACGGTGAATGTCCATCCCAAAAGTGCCTGGAAAATGATCAGATCTACCGTGTGTGAAACTCTGTCCGGAAAATTACCCGATTATCAGCAGGATCTTCCCGCATTGTTTAAAATAACCATTTCGTATAACAGTAGCCATGATGCATATAAAGCTTCTTTTTATCCCGGGGCTGAGCTGGCTTCTCCCCGGGTTGTCTGCTTTGAATCAGAAAATTATTTCGATGTTTTGAGACTGTTTCTTTTTACTCTGTAATGGAGAGGAAATGTCAAATATGGATAAGAAACTCCTGGAGCGTGTAGCAGATATTCATCGTCAGGCCTTTACTGTTGATGCCCATTTTGATCTTACCTATGAGGTGACCAACAGGCGGGAGCGGGGTCTGAACAAAGTTGTTGAGAGCAGTTATCTGCCGCAGTTTAAAAAGGGAGGTGTAGATCTGATTGTTTCTGCACTGTTTATTCATGATTATTTCCTGCCTGAAATGGGCCTCAGAAGAGCTCTGGACCAGATCAGTAACCTGCTTGAAGAGATTGATGAGAGTCCGGGACTGTTTCGGTTGTGTCGTACGGTTGCAGAGGCTCATGCTGCCAGAGCAGCAGGGGAAACAGCCTTTTTCCTTTCCCTTGAGGGAGCTGAACCGCTGCAGAATGATCTGCAGCTTTTGCGGGTTTTTTATGAACTCGGGGTGCGGGGGCTTGGCCTGGTCTGGAGTCGTCGCAATTATGCCGGTGACGGGGCTTTTTTTAAAAGAATGCGCGAGGGCCGTAAAGGAGGGCTTACGCCATTTGGCGGTGATCTGATCGAAAAAGCTGAAGAGCTCGGTATGTTTGTTGACGTGAGCCATTTAAACGATGAAGGATTCTGGGATGTGATGGATATTGCCACCAGGCCAGTTATTGCCTCCCATTCCAACTGCAGAGCACTGGCCGGGACCATGCGAAATCTTGACGATGCCCAGATTGCTGCAATTGCCGGCAACGGCGGTGTCATCGGCATGAATTCGGTGAATCTGTTTGTTCGTGATGATAAACCTGACGCCACAATATCTGATTTTATAAATCATGTTGACCATATAGCCCAAATAGCCGGTGTTGAGCATGTGGGTATCGGTTTTGATCTCTGTGACAGCTTTATCAATTTTCTTCAGATTGAACGAGCCATAGAAACCCATGATATTATCAGGACCCATGCCGGTCTTGGTGAATTTACTGCGGGCCTTATTGTCAGGGGATACAGAGACGATGAAATTATTGCTATACTGGGAGGCAACTTTCTTCGTGTTTTTGGGGACATTCTTGGATGATGATGCTGCCCACCGGGGTTCTTTATCGGCAAATGTCCACGCTCCTGCCCAGACTCTGGTTCACTTTGCCGAGTTTCGCGAATATCTGGAAGAGAAACTGGGGTTCATGTCTATTTAAAGCAGCGTCGTACATACGAGGAGATTAATACTCTTTTCCGTGATTCAGGTGTACAGATGGCTTTCATCTGTACCGGCGGATATCTCGCCGATCGACAGGATTTTGGGCTGGAAATTCTGGCTGTACCTGTGGTCAAGGGAAAAACTGCCTGTCGGCCGTATATATCCTGTGGCCACTCTCAACAACATGGGATATCTGACGAAAAACTTCTTCAAAAAGACATTTTATACAGAGAGTCATGATAATTTCTTTCTGTCCTCCGTGGTGAGAAATGTAGCTTTAGGGTTGCGGGGATTTCCCTCATCAGGGGGAATAAATAGTTGGATTTTTATGATATGGTTTCGGTAGTAAGGCATTAATCAAGATTCACTTTTTTCAAGATCTCCTCGATTATCATACGATGAGGAGGGTTGAAACGATGGAACGGCTGCTCCATAAAATCATCACAAACACCCAGCAGAGAAAGGCAGCATTTTGTTGCTTTGATATATTTCGATGCATACTTGCCGACCGTATATATTTCCTGAAATTCGTCAATTTTCTGGGATAACTTTTCAACACGACCACTATCGCCCGCTACTTTTGCCTCATAGCAGTCGACAAATAACTTTGGATAAACGTTTGCCCCGCCTGAAACTCCACCGTCACCCCCGAGATCCAGGGACAAGGGCATCAAAGCTTCCGGGCCAATAAATATTGACCAGTCAGGCCGCAGCTTTTTCAGTTTGCAGAGTTCCCGATAGTAGCCAATATCTCCACTGGAGTCCTTGACACCAGCAATCCCCTCGATTTCAGCTAAATGTTTAAGGGTCTCTATCTCGAACCAGACCTTTGTCATCCCCGGAAAATTGTAGAGCATAAGTGGAAGCCGCAGGCGAGGTACCATATCTTCTATATAGCCGGTTAACTCGCGCTGACCTGCAGGGAAAAAATATGGTGTTGTCAATACCAGGGCATCCGCCCCTTCGGTATGTGCAACCTCGGCTAATTTGACCGACTCGACTGAGGATGTATCGGTAATACCTACAAACACGGGTACACGTCCATTCGTATGTTTGCAGGCGAGTCTGATCACCTCTCTTCGCAAACCGTAACTCAGGCTCTGTGCCTCACCGGTTGTACCTAAAACGAAAAGACCGTGGACACCGCCATTAATTACCCGCTCAATCAGACGCTCAAACCCTTCCCTGTCCAGTTTATCCCGTCCCGCCAGCGGCGTAACCAATGGCGGAATAATTCCTTTAAAACGACCCATGACAAACCTCCTTCATTTAAATTATTTCAGCGTATCCTTTACATCTCCGGCAACTCTGGTTGGAATACCAAGATGCATGCATGTGGCGATGAGTTCCTGGAGAATATCTCCATATCCAATGGTAATATGATTTGACATATGAGAGGACATACACTGGTCGCGGTCATAGCCGGGAATATGAACATTTGCTATCGGCCATTCAGCTGTGGTTCTGTTTAATCTTTCCTGCACCTCGCTTTCATTCAGGGGCAGCACTTCACCAATACCGCAGTCCATGCCGATCTCACAAAAGCTCTCGTAAAAGCGTGCCCAGGTGATTACTCCCGGCTTAGAAATGCCGGAGCATGATCCGCCTCCTAACGGGAAATACATAGATGGCTGACGGTAGACCCTGGTATTTTTCCAGCCACCGTAATGGGCGGGAGGGGCACCCCCTGAAATCTCAAATACCCAGACAAATTTCCCTTCATACTCACGCCCCCAGCGGATATCATGCAGCGTCGTTTCCGGAGCCATGTTTTTGCGCTGGTAAATATCATTCATTAATACCTGGGGTACACCAGAACCAATGTCTCCTTCATTGAAATGGACAACAGGTTTGCCCTGCTGAATAATGTTGCCGGAGACCGGGTCGATAACATCAGGCCGGTCTGAGTTATTCAGCATACCTTCGGCCAGATCGGAGGCAGCGACACACCTGACAAGTCCAATCTGGTAGGGAATACCGATTGCTGCCAGGCCAAAACGATGGCTATATCGGGCGGCGGCAGAATACATTTTCATCTGTTCAAGCACCTGTGAATGAACCAGATCCTTAAATTGATCCACGCCCCAATCAAACCATGCGCCCCTTTCCACAAGCCAGTTCAGGTGATCCTGGGCTTCTCTGTCAGAAATGGTATCCATCTCTGCAACCAGATCTGACTGGTTCAAGAGTTCGATAGGCATCCCTATTGCGCCAAGCTTGGCCGGGTTGATCAGTGCATTGAGCATTCCCATGCAGCCGGGATCAAGCTGGCCCAGAATACGTTTATTTCTAATGATCTCTGCAGCAAGTTCTTTGCCGAATGAATCGGCCTCCGGTGAGATTGTCAGGGTATTCGCTGATACCAAATGAGATGACTCATAAATAATTTTCCCGGTTGCACACCATGCTTTCAGTCTGTCCATGAAAACATGGTCTTCTGTAAAGCTCTCGCTCCATAAACGCGTGTGTTTCACACATAATCTGCTTAATGTTGCAGAATGGTTTAATAGGGCCACAAGGCCGGGCCAGGTGCCATCAAAATTTCCGAGCAGCAGGATTGGTCCTTTATGTGTTTGCAGCCCGCTTGCCACGTGATGGGCATATGACCAGCAACTCAATAGAATCACAACCGGTGCCGTGGGATCGATCTTAGAAAAGATCTCAGTGCCATAGCATTGCCTGGTAACAAACCCATGGTGGAGTTTTTCATCATATTCAGGGAGTGCAATCACCTTATACCCAAGCGACTGGAAGGCTTTATCGACTATATCGATAGTTTCTTTCTGTCCGGGCCAGCACATCTCGCATGCTGTATCACGGAAGTCGCCGTTGGAAATCAGAAAGATTGTTTTCTTCGGGGTTGTCATTTTATTCATCCAGTTATTTTGTTCATTTTTGTATGGATTTTTTTCTGAAATCCATACATTTCAAGGAATATTTCATATTTCATTTCATGGTATGGTTTCGTAGACTGGTCGGGCCGAACAGTGGCGCCGGATCTGCACATATTCTTCAGTCCATCATTTAAGCTGGAGTACTCACCTGCAGCTAAAGCAGCAAGTATTGCCCCGCCGAGAAGTACGGCTTCAGGTTCTTCGGGGGTGATTACGGTGCAGCCGGTTATATCTGCCTGCTGCTGGATGAAAAAACTGTTTTTCAAATGGCCGCCGGACATATAAATTGTGTCAATAGCGTATCCCTGCTCATCCATTGCTTTAATAATATGTCTTGTGCCATAGGATATTGCCTGCACCGTCGCTCCATACCAGAGAGCCAGTTCATTAGTATTTTGATTGAGGTTAAGACCACTCATCATGCCCCGGGCAGATGAATCGGCACGTGGTGAGCGATTACCGTGAAAATAGGGAAGAACATGGTAGTTATTGAATATTTTCAATCCGTTCTGAGCTATTTCATTTTCAATGATACGGTTGAGGCAGCTATATACATCTATCTTTTCTGATTGAGCAGCTTTGACCAGATCGTTATAAGAGCCATTATTTTGAATGATCAGATCAATGAGTGACCCCGTGGCAGACTGTCCGCCTTCATTGAGCCACATGCCGGAAAACATTGCCCCGTAATATGGCCCCCATACGCCATCGATAAAACGTGGTGCTTCGGAGACCGCCATATGGCAGGACGATGTTCCTCCAATAAGCGCAATAGCATGATTAAGAGGATCAACGTCGTCACTATTGAGAGCAGCCCCCAACGATCCTATACCACCGGCATGGGCATCAATTATTCCGACACCGATTGCAATGCCCGCAGGCAGTCCGAGTTCAGCAGCAGCCTCTTTTGTCAACTCACCGGCACGTCCCCCGACGGGATGTGATTCCAGCGGTACACGGTCATTGTCAAAGAGTTCTTCCATATCGTTTTCTTTAAAAAAAGAGGGGTCATACCCTCCGCCGTCGCTTTCATGTCCCAGATAGGTCCATTTGCAGACAGTTGTACATAACGACCTATAATCATTGCCTGATGCCCGATAGACCAGGTAATCTGCAAGATCTATAAACTTACGACCATCTTTCCAGGTGTTTTTGAGATTATTTTTTAGCCACATCAGTTTGGGCGGTTCCATCTCAGGTGATATTCTTCCTCCCACATATTGCAGCACAGAATGGTTGCGACTGTTAATCAACTCTGTTTCCTCTGTGGCTCTATGATCCATCCAGACAATCACATTTTGCTCGTTGTTCCCCGTTGGTGAAATAGTAATCGGTTCAAAACTGCGACCGAGGGCAACAAGAGAACAGGTAGCATCAAAAGCAATTCCCTTGATGGCAGCAGGATCGACAGGACCCTTAAACAGGCAGCCTTGTACCGCTTTTCCTGTCGCTTGCCAGATATCTTCCGATGACTGTTCTACAAAATCAGTGCGGGGGTGCCAGGTCTTGATCGGGTACTGTCCTTTACTTATCATTCGGCCATCCCGGGTGAATGCGCCGACCCGAACTCCGCCGGTTCCGACATCAATGCCCAGATATATATTTTCCATGACTATAAAACCTTTCTGTTATCGTAATATAACGGCTTAACTGACCTGCTACATCCCCATCATCGAAGGTAAAAAAGTAACCAGAGGCGGGAAATAGGTGACAAGGAAGAGAACAGCAAAAAGCACCAGGAGCATCGGCATAATTTCTTTAATTACTGCTTTTAATGGGGTTCCGGAAATCCCGGAAACGACAAACAGGAGCATGCCGAATGGAGGTGTCGACAGCCCGATCATCA
>JAFDME010000048.1 GCA_019306075.1 Deltaproteobacteria bacterium
GATACCGTTCGGTAACACAGTTTTTTATGCCTTGTTGCGAAATGTATTTCATTGGTGTTGAATAGTGTTATGAATTGGAACTTTTCCCCACATATCTCCCTGCGGACAAAATTTATAATTTTTATAGGCGCTATTATCTCCGCTTCCTATCTCTTCATGCTTCATCGCACCTCAGTTTTTGATGAATCGATGATTCTTCGCCAGGCAGAACGACAGGCACGCCTCCTCTATAAGCAGATCCTGCTTACCCGGCAGTGGGCTTCAGATCACCATGGTCTCTTTGTTATGAAGAGAAAAGGTATTGAGGCAAATCCATATCTCGATCTGCCAGTTGTCCATGACAATGCCGGCCACACTTACTTTATGAGAAATCCGGCAATGATAACCAGGGAGCTCTCTTTATACGCCAGACATGATGGTTTAGGTTATTTCCGGGTCACAAGCCTTAATCCGGTAAATCCCCTTAACTTTCCCGACCCTTTTGAAAAGAATTCACTGCTATCATTTGCCAGGGGTAAGAAGGAGGCGCTTTCTGTTGAGAGCAATGAGCTTGGCCGGGTCGTGAGATTTATCGCCCCGTTAAAAGTTACCGAATCCTGCCTGAGATGCCATGCCCAGCACGGCTATAAGCTTGGTAATATCCGTGGGGGGCTGTCCATTACCATCCCCATAGACTGGGCAGATGATCTCATCAGGCGCAACACTCATTCTCTTATTTTTATTGGGGTAGTAACAATTTTTCTTGTCACGGTGGCTCTTTTTCTCATGTTTGAGTCTCTTATTGTCCATCGTATCAACAAATTATCCCAGGCCATGGATGCTTTCCCCGATGAACTTCCCGAACAACACCTGCTTCCTCCGCTGTTCAAGGATGAACTTGATAATGTCAATGACAGCTTTGTTCTTTTTTGCAACCGTTTAAAAAAATCTCAGACTGAACTTATCAAAGCACGTAACCAGGCCCATCTGAGTGAAAAAATGGCCTCTCTTGGAATCCTCACCGCCGGAATTGCCCATGAGGTGAACAATCCTCTGGGAGGTATGCTTAACTGTGTCAAATCCATAAGGGAGAACCCTGATGACAAGGAATTGACACAACGATATCTCCCTCTCATTGACAAGGGCCTCAAACAGATTGAGCTGACCATGAGACAGCTTTTGAATTTTGGCAGGACTGAACCCCTCACCTTAAGAGAAATTGACATAGATGTTTTGATCAAGGAATGTATGGAACTCCTTTCCTTTCAACATAAAAATATTCAATTTACCATTGCGGTTTCCGTATCATCAAACCCCCTGCTTGACGCTGAGGCCCTGAAACAGATAATTATCAACATTGGACTGAACGCCATCCAGGCAATGCCAGGTGGCGGCAGCCTGACAATAAAATGTAAAAGAGTTGAGAACGAGCTGACTCTCCTCTTCCAGGATTCAGGCATCGGTATTGCATCGGAACACCTGCCCCATATTTTTGATCCCTTTTTTACCACAAAAGATGTGGGAGAGGGTACCGGCCTCGGCCTCGCTGTCACCTTTTCACTTGTGCAGCGGATGGGAGGGGGGATATCCGTGGAGAGCGTAGAGGGTGAAGGTACTGCCTTTACAGTCACTCTGCCTGTGAAAGAACAGCAGTCAGAGGATATATTGCCGGCATCGATAATAAACAGCACGAGATAAGGAAAAGAAATGCCAAGAATTCTTCTTGCCGAAGACGACGAGATCATGCGTATCTCTGTATATGACAGGTTAAACAAAAATCAATGGCAGGTGGATGAGGCTGAAGATGGTCTCAGCGCTATGACTTTCTGTGAAAAACACCAGTACAATCTCATCATATCCGATATCCGTATGCCCGGACTTGACGGCCTTACCCTTCTTCAGTATGTCCAGACCCACAGCCCGGAGACTGATGTCATTATGATGACTGCATATGGCTCAGTTGATAATGCCATAGACTGCCTGAGAAAAGGGGCGGCGGATTATATACTTAAACCGTTTGACATGGACGACCTTATTATCCGCGTTAACCGCCTCCTCGATGCCCAGGCCGTCAGAGCCAAATGTGAAGTGCTGGAGGAAACCTGCAGACAGAAAACGGGCAGGAAACTCTTCGGCAACTCCCCGGCCATGCAGCAGGTCTTTACACTGATAGAGCAGGTGGCCCTCACTAAGACAACTATTCTTGTGACCGGCGAATCGGGAACCGGCAAAGAACTGGCTGCCAGGTCAATACATGAGCACAGCGATCGTCAAAACCAGCCTTTCGTCTCCATCAATTGTGCCGCTATTCCCGATGGTCTGATGGAATCTGAACTCTTTGGCCATGAAAGAGGTGCTTTTACCGGTGCTGACCAGAAACGAAAGGGCAAATTTGAACTGGCCGACAAGGGAACCCTCCTGCTCGACGAACTTGGAGATCTTCCCGGTCCACTGCAGGCCAAGCTCCTCCGGGTGCTGCAGGAGAGTCAGTTTGAAAGAGTGGGGGGAAGCAAAAGCATCAGTGTTGATGTCCGCATTCTCGCCTGCACCTCGAAGGATCTGCAAAAAGAGGTTGAAGCCGGCCGGTTTCGTCAGGATCTTCTCTACCGGCTCCAGGTTATACCACTGGAGATGCCCCCCTTACGCGAGCATAAGGAGGATATAGAGATTCTCTGCACCATCTTCCTGCAGGAATTTAACTCCCTGCATGGTAAATCTATCACCATAACAGCAGAGGCAATTGATTGTCTGAAAAGCTACAACTTCCCAGGAAATGCAAGGGAACTTCGCAACCTGATGGAGCGTGCTTCAGTGCTGTGCCAGGGACCGGAAATCACTCCCTCCGACCTGCCCACCGACCTCCAGGAACGCGCAGAACCGGAAGATGCCGGTTTCAATCTCAGCAAAAACATGGCTGTTGCCGAGCAGAACTGTCTGAGAAGAGCGTTGAGAAAGAGTGAAAACAACCGCACCAAAACTGCGAAGCTTTTGGGGATCAGCAGAAAAAATCTCTGGGAAAAACTGAAACATTATAACATTCAATAAATTGTGCTGCCGCTATTGTATGTCCACCTTCCCTATGATATATTTTAGCTTGAATGTTGCCGACAATTGAATTAGCATCAATTTCTTTGAGAAAACCAGTGGTAATTTAAACTTTATAATCATATTAGCTGGAGATTAGATCGTGAGTAGAAAAAATTTCATTCAGATTCTGAGTTCCCTTGCTGTTTTATGTTGCATTGTATTACCTGCCAATGCTGCTCCCAAAATCAATATAGTTCCATTGGTTCAGCTGCTGCTCTTAAACCCGCTGGAAGTAACGGTGGTTGATTCCGGCATGCAGGGAATTGATTCCAGTGGCGGCGTTATTACAGGTAGTCCTTTTTCAACGGATGATCAAAAGGTTTGTTTAACTTCAACGTTAAAATTTGGCCCGGGAACAATACACCTTACAGTTGAATGGTTCAAAGACGCTGCATCATATAAAACGACAACGGATCTGGATATCACAGCACAGGATCCGGTGCAGGTTGACATAGTTGATTGTATAATTGACAATACTGCCATTCCCCCTCTCACAGCCCCGGCCTCTGATAACTGGGAGGTAAGGCTCTCCACCGATGGAACAATTAAAGATAAGCAACCCTTTGTGATTCAGGCCCCTTAGTAATGGGGTAGTTTCAGTTATTTTTTCCCTGAAACCTGAAGCTTTTTTGACCGAGGCTGAGAGAGGCTTCAGCCGGTTGTCAGCTACATACTCTGGCGCATTGCCTCAAAAAGAATAACTGCTGCAGCAACAGAACTATTCAGCGAATCAAGTGTCCCGGCCATGGGGATTGAGATAAGCAGATCGCACTCCTTCTTAACAAGCGGACGAATCCCCCTACCTTCGCTTCCCACCACCAGGCAGGCGGGGACTGAAAGATCAGTCTCGTACAGGGATCGTGCGTCATCATCCTTCACCGCACCAAAAACCCATAATCCGGCTTCCTTCAGCATTTTTAAAGCAGTGACAAGATTGGTCACCTGGCAAATATGTATATGGGAGAGTGCGCCTGCAGAACTTTTGGCTGCCGTACCACCCAGAGGAGCTGATCGCTCACGGGTGATAATAACACCTTCTGCTCCCGAGGCTACGGCCGATCGGATTATTGCCCCGAGATTGTGGGGGTCCTGAAGGGAGTCGCAGACTATCAATCTTGGCGCCACACCCTCTTCCTGCCGCACTTTGACTTTCTTTATCAGATCTTCAATAGCCGTAAAGGCGGTTTCACTGGTACGGCCGATAATCCCCTGGTGCCGGACTCCGGAAGCTCCCTCACCGACAAGGTGAACAGTATCCACAAAAGTGAGCTTTACCTTTTCCCGACGGGCCAGCTGGACAATTTCCTCAACCTTCCCCCCCCGTCGATCCTTCTGCAGAATTATCTCCGAAAAGCGGTCCGCCTCTGTGAGTAACGCCTCCAGAACAGGATGAACTCCCCAGAGGAGGTCCTCACTTAACTTTATTCTTTTCCCTCTGCCCGACTTCTTTCCCTTTGCCCGACTGTTCATTAGTGCCTTACTCCATAAAAACTGTCATAAAAAACAAGAAATTCGAAAAGGTTGTATAAAATTACATGGGTGAATTTACTTCCATGGCACTTATCCAAGCATTTTAAAATCCGATTTATTCAGTTATATGGATATCCCGGTAATTGGTTCCCCTGAAGGAAGTCTCCTTGAACGGGACCGTTCAGCATGAATAATCGAAATCAGCAGGTCGGCAGCCTCTTCGAGTTGGTCATTGACAATGATATAATCATATTTTTTTGCCTCTCCCATCTCGACCTTCGCATTGCTTAGCCTGACACCAATCTGCTCATCACTTTCAGTGCATCTGCCCCGCAACCGTCTTTCAAGCTCTGTAAGAGTGGGGGGAGCTATAAAGATATGGACACCTGCCGGAGATTGTCGCTCTCTGACGATAGCAGCACCCTGCACATCAATATCGAGGATAACATCCTGCCCCTTCTCCAGCTGTACCTCAACTCCCTTATGACTGGTACCATAGAAATTATCATGAACCCGGGCATGTTCGATGAAAAGCTGATCATCCACCATCTGAAGAAATAAAGTGCGGAGGATAAAATAGTAGTCAACCCCGTCCACTTCCCCTGTCCGCGGCTTACGGGTGGTATGAGAGATGGAAAAAGAGAGTGCCGGCACCTGAGCCATCACTCTTTTTAAGAGAGTGGTTTTCCCCGCCCCGGAAGGTGCCGAGATAACAAACAATATTCCTCTGTTCATAATCAATCCTGATAATCTGCATCGGCTGCAGCATGTTCCGACAGATGATACCCGGGCTGCAGGGCCTGCATCCGCTGATTTATCGTATCCGGCTGTACCGAAGAGAGAATAATATGATTTGAGTCCATAACCAGGATTGATCTTGTCCGTCGTCCCTCTGTAACATCCACAAGTTTTCCGCTTTTCCTGGCCACTTCTTTCAACTTACGGGCAGGGGAAGATCCGGTGTTAATGACGGCAATAATTCTACTGACCATTACGGTATTGCCAAAACCAATATTAAGTAATTGCATTAGTACCTTACTCCTGAAAGCCTGTCAAAAAAACAAGAAGCCAAGGAGTATATTTTGAAATTATGCACCTATGTTTTGCACCATGGTACTTATCCAAGCATATTAAAATTCCGATTCATTCGGGTTTATCCTCTTCCACCGGAGTAATTCAGCCATCCGGAACTTCAAACGATATTAATACAGGGAGAACACCAGCAAACTATTCAATATTCTGAACCTGCTCCCGCATTTTTTCCAGTTCACTCTTTAAATCAACTGTGAGATGGGCCACAGCTGCATCACTGATTTTAGATGCGAGGGTGTTAACCTCTCTTAAAAATTCCTGAATAAGAAAATCAAGCTTCCTGCCAACGGCCTCCCCTCCCTCTAAAAAGAGTGCGAACTGTCCAATATGACTTCGAAGCCGGACTATCTCCTCGGTCACATCTGTTTTGTCCGCAATAACAGCGACCTCCTGGGCCAGCCTTGCGGGCTCAAGCTGAACATTTCCGAGGAGTTTCTCCAGTCGCTCCTGCAGGTTTTTCTCACGCTTCATTAGAAGATCAGGAAGAGCAGTTTCTATGGTTGCCACTGTTTTTGCAAAAACATCCAGACGCCCAGTAAGATCTTCCGCCAGAGTCTCCCCCTCCTGCATGCGCATATTGTTACATCCATCCAGAGCGCTGTCAAGAGCCTGCTCAACAAAGGGCCATATCTCATCCAGATCATCATTTTGACGCTCATAGCGCAGGACGTCCGGATAGGAGGCCAGTAGTGTGGCTGAACTCGAATCCCCTCCCTCCGTCCCAAACTCTTTTGCAAGTATTTCAAGCGCATCCCTGTACCTTCCGGCAAGCTGCAGATTAACCTTTACCTCCATCAGATCAGAAAAATCACCACTCACTCCCAGAAACAGGTCGACACGCCCTCTCTGGTGTATTGCTGCAACTTTCTTCCGGATTTTTTCCTCCAGAGCAGAATACCCGTGCGGTACTTTCATCTTCAAATCAAGATATCTGTGATTGACACACCTCAACTCAACAGTCCAGATCCGTCCACCACTCACAGATTCACCACCACCAAAACCGGTCATACTTTTAACAGCCATTCAAACACCTGGTAAAATAATGTTTAATATCTCGACAAACAAGTAAACACCCGGTACAGGGCATTAAAAAACAGAACGACGCGGAAAGAACTCCTTCCGCGTCGCTCCAGATACCACAACATTGCCAACAACCCATCAATCTATTTTTTTGCCATTGCCTTATTAAGTTCTTTAACAACAACATCACTGATATCCACTGCCTTATCAAAATAAACGATGCCGCTTTTTGAATCCATAATGGCAGTATAGCCATTATCCTTACCATATTGGGCAACAACCTTTTCAAGAGATTTAAGGATAGGCTCCAGTTCCTTGTCCTGCATCTGTTTCATTTCAAAACGGGCATCTTCAGTTTTTGCCTGAAGTTCCCTGCCGCTCTTTTGAAACTCTCTGACCTTTTCAGCTTTCTTTTCTTCACTCCATGCAGAACTTTTTTTCTTTATCTCATCCTGCAGTTTCTTGAGAGCATCTTCCTCTCCCTTGAATTTCTTCTGGAGATCTTTCATCTTATTTTCAAATCGTACCTTTGCAGCCTTACCGGCATCGCAGGAAACGATAATTTTTTGAACATTCATGACACCAAGCTTAAAATCAGCGGCAAAACCGCTATTTACAGCAAAACAACTGACCACAAAAAAGATACCTGCTAAAAAAATTCTACGTAATATCATTTTTTTTCTCCTGAACAACAAAAATTAGTGCCTTACTCCAGAACTTCTGTAAGAAAAAACAAGCTCCTGGAAAAGGTTGTTTAAAATTGTATGTTTTAATCTACTCCAATGGCACTTATCCAGTGATACTAAAATATTTTTCCACTTGTCGGATTAGATAAATTCACCATAGAAGTATAGAAACACACTCTCCCTACTACTGCTGAAGAACGAAGTCATCCCTTCTGTTCTGAGACCACGAAAGTTCATCATGTCCATGAAGCAGCATTCTTTCTTCACCATAACTGACAGTTGTCAGCCTGGAAGCATCAACTCCAAGATTAACCAGATATTTTTTTGCACTCAACGCACGCCGTTCACCAAGCGCCATATTATATTCATTTGTGCCGCGGGGATCACAGTTACCCTCGATCCTGACTTCCATCGTTGCCTTTTTTATGAATTCACTGTTCACTTCGATACGGGTGACCTGATCAGTCTTTATCTCAGAAGAATCATAATTAAAATAAACAGGAAGCATTCCTTCAGTGGTTCGGCCCTCACTGATTCCCAATGGTTTTGAATCCAGCGACTCCTCAGCGCCGAGAGCCTCAGTATCAGTTTTTGCCGTCATCGCATCATCTGTCGCTGCTTTTTTTGATCCACATCCGGATAAGGCGATAACGGATACACACAAAAGAACTGATAACAATTTTTCAACTTTCATTGTAAGAACCTCCAGAAGTTCTTGTATTTCATTATTTGGTTGAACTATAAACCTGACAGACGGATAACCGTGAGGATCCCGGCAGATATTTTTGTTCCGGTTTTCAACTCAGTCAAGAGACTTTCACAATGGTGAAACCACTGAAAAAACCTAAGCCTCAGGCGCAGAAACTCCACACACAGATACCCAATTTTATAATACCATATGGTGTCATGTAAAGGAAAGAACTGCTAACTGAACAATTTTTTTTTGATCTTACACCAATCCCGCCAAAAAGCTACCGGAACTATTGACAATCCGGCAAAAAGTCCAAAAGCAGGTATAGCTGACAAACCCGACAAGCGGGAAAACTTGTTTTTTTCTCAGGTCCTCAGCTATGCATATGGTATAAGCCGGGTTTTACTCCCCGTACTTATATTTTTTTGACCTGATTGAATAAAAATGCTTCACTTTGCGCTAGTGATATTTACTGTTTCAGATTATAAACTTGTGTGCAGTGATTTTCCGTGACATATCCCCCATCTTTTGACGTTCGACAGTTTCACAGTGGAGATTTAAATGGCCAAAGTAAATATCAGTCCCAACAGAACAACCGACAGGACAATTAGAACCATTGATCGCAAACGCGAGCAGGAAAGGAAACGGATGTTCCATCTCGCAAAAGATCATGCCACCGAATTTGCAGCTAAACTTGTACAGCGCGTAATTGATAAAAATATTATCGAAACAACATCCGTTGACTCCGTTCGAGAGGCATTTGAAAAACAACTCAATACCCTGGGGTATCTAGATGAATTTGAACTACAGATGAAGATTGCCCCTATACGTACCATTGCCCAGGATCCAAACGTGGTAAGCCTCTATTTCACCCAATATATAATTGAGGATCTTGTCAATAACCCTGATATTCAGGATGTTTACGGTGATGACCTTGAAATTTACAGAGTTGTCGATTCGGTTTTCAGAGTACTTCGCCCCTGATGCTCCACCCGACATCTCCACCAGTTCTTCTCACGGCTGATTCTCAGGGTAAAATTACAGAATTCCCTGAACTTGAAGCTGTCGGCATGAGCAACGGTCATTATCACCTGCCGCAACCGGATGACTTTATTCCACTGCCTGAGGGGAGCGAGCTTTTCTCCCTGCCCGGTCGTCTTCCTGTCGGCTGGGACCCGCGGGAAAACGAACCGGTTCTTCTTGATGAAAATCCAAACCGCAAAGGACAGCCTGTCCGGGCCGTAGCCGCTTTTATGGCACCAGCCTACACCTCTGTTTTTAACTGTGGTTACCAGACCCAGCCAGCTGCGCCGACACTTCCACTTTTTGCCTATACCGCCGTCGGCTGGCATGACGGCAGCTTCTGGGTCACTGCATTTCGCAGTGATCCGGATAAGCGGCAGGACCACAGCCAGTATGACCAGAAGACAGTTGTAAGAAAAACCGGAAAAAAACTTAAAGCCAACAGAAACAATCGACTAATCCAGCACTTGGGGAAATGTTGTCTTACTTATGGCTGCCCGGCCGCCCGCAACTACTTCCTTGACCGCTGGGAGGCTCCATTGCCGACATCTCCTGAATGCAATGCACGCTGTATCGGCTGCATCTCCCTGCAGCCGACAGGAGTCTGTTCTGCAACCCAGGATCGAATAACTTTTGTGCCAACAGCCAGAGAGATCAGTGATCTGGCTGTTCCCCATCTTATGCAGGCCGAAAATCCTATCGTAAGCTTTGGCCAGGGCTGCGAAGGAGAACCCCTGCTCCAGGCGGATGTACTGCAGGCAGCCATCGTGCAGATTCGCAGTAAAACTTCAAGAGGCACCATCAACCTCAACTCCAACTCCAGTCTGCCGGACAGTATTGCAAAACTGGCAGAGGCCGGTCTTGACAGTCTCAGGGTGAGCCTTAATTCTGTGCAGGAAATATATTATACCCGTTATTACAGGCCTAAAGGGTATACTTTTGCTGATGTCAAACAATCTATACGCATAATGAAAGAGAATAACCGTTTCGTCTCTTTAAACTATTTTGTTCTGCCAGGTGTTACTGACTCAGTGGAAGAATTCGAAACGCTCTGCCGGTTTATCACTTCCTGTAAACCCGATTTAATCCAGCTCAGAAACCTTAATATGGACCCGGAATGGTATCTCAATATACTGAAATTCCCCAAAGACTCTGTCTCCATGGGAATACATCGCTGGCTGCAATCGTTAAAAGAGAGCTTTCCTGACCTTCAATTTGGCTATTTTAACCCACAGACAGTTCAGCCCCTCAGTTCTGAGTGAAAAGAAACAGCCCATTCTTTCCATTACCATCTGCCCTCTATCTTTTCTATTGATTTTTTCCAGCAACAGGATATCATAATGTATGATAATTTTTATTAAACTTTAACCGGGATGGCGATCTTATTATGGATTATTTACCGAATATGCGTTTGACCACGCAACGACAAATCATTTTAGAGGAGCTGGGAAAAGTGACCTCCCACCCTACAGCAAACGAAGTATACGATATGGTAAGAAAAAGGCTGCCCCGGATAGGGTTGGGAACTGTCTACAGGAACCTGGAGCTAATGTCCGAAAGTGGAATTATTCTTAAACTTGAAGTTGGCGGCACCCAGAAACGTTTTGATGCAACAGTTGAATCTCACTACCATATCCGCTGTTCTGTTTGCGGTAAGGTTGACGATATTGATATAGAAGTTCAGGAAGAAATCAACGAAACTGCTGCAAAATCCTCCAACTATAAGATCCTTGGCCACCATATTGAGTTTTCCGGCATCTGCGACGATTGCCAGGCGGAGGAGCAAAAACTTCACTGATATTTTTCTTCACAAGCAACAGAAAAGGGGACGGTAGAATTACATCTACCGTCCCCTTTTCTGTTGCATACAACTGCAACCAGAAATCAGGTAAAAATCACCCTGCAGAACCTTCTCTTTCCTACCTTTATCAACAGTTCTCCGTCGGGCTGCACGACACTGTTCATATCTGAAATTTTCTCACCATCAATAGACACGGCATTCTGCTTGATCATCCTCCTCCCGTCCGAGGTTGATTTGACAAGGCCTGCATCAACAAGCAGTTGAGGGAGCCAGATCTCCTCTGTTGCAGAACTGACCATTTCCGGGATCTCGTCTGGAACCCCTCCCCTTGTAAAAACCTTCTCAAAACCAGCTTCCGCCGCCAGAGCTGCATCAACAGAATGAAAGCGGGCTGTCAGCTCCCGTGCAAGCTGTTTCTTCACTTCCTTCGGGTGAATAACACCAGCAGCCATCTCTTCTTTTAGTTTTTCAATTTCATGGTTGCTGAGATCACTGAGCAGTTCATAGTAACGAAACATCAGATCATCTGAAATTGAAAGTATCTTGCCGTAAATATTATCAGCTGATTCAGTGATACCGATGTAATTACCAAGAGATTTGCTCATCTTGTTCACACCATCCAGCCCTTCGAGGAGAGGCATAGTGAGAACAATTTGCGGTTTCTGTCCATATGATCGCTGCAGATCCCTCCCCACAAGAAGGTTGAACAACTGGTCTGTTCCTCCCAGCTCCACATCCGCCTTCATCGCCACGGAATCGTAACCCTGCACCAGGGGATAGAGAAACTCATGAATGGATATGGGCCGTCCCCCTTCAAATCTCTTTTTAAAATCATCCCGCTCCAACATTCTCGCAACAGTCATCTCGGATGCAAGTTTAACCATATCGTAGGAGCTGAGTTTCCCAAGCCAGTCCGAATTAAAAGAAACCCGGGTTTTTTCAGGATCAAGAATTTTAAATACCTGCGCTTTATAGCTCTCGGCATTCTCCGCCACATCCTCAACAGTAAGAGCCTTTCTGGTGTGGGATTTTCCGGTGGGATCCCCGATCATTCCGGTAAAATCGCCGATCAGGAAGAAAATTTCATGCCCCAGATCCTGAAAATGCTTCATTTTCTGCAGGAGAACGGTGTGACCCAGGTGAAGATCGGGAGCTGTAGGGTCAAAACCCGCCTTCACCTTCAAAGGAATCCCTGTCTCCCGGGATTTCTCCAGTTTTTTAATCAGTTCGTCGTGGGCAATACAGTCCACTGCTCCCCGCTCAATCAAGTCCAGCTGTTCTTTAATAGAAACCATGTTACAAACCATTCACAAATCTTTCTGTTTACCCGGAAATTTCAGTCTATTTCGCATACTCAACAGCACGGGTTTCCCGAATCACCGTAACGCGAATCTGTCCGGGATACGTTAACTTACCCTCAATCGACTTGGCAATATCCTGACTGAGAAGTGTCGCATCCTCGTCCCTCACCTTGTTTGAGTCTACAATAATTCTCAGATCTCGACCGGCCTGAATGGCATAAGATTTTTCAACGCCATCATAGGCGTTGGCGATAGCCTCCAGATCCTCCAGCCGTTTCACATAACTCTCAAGCATCTCTTTTCTTGCCCCGGGCCTGGCCCCTGACAGGGCATCAGCAGCCTGGACAAGAATATCAATGACACTCTGGGGGGGCAAATCCTCATGGTGTGCACCAATAGCATATATAACCTCTTCCGGCTCACCATATTTCTTCGCCAGATCCCTGCCGATAATTGCATGGGAACCTTCAACTTCATGATCAACCGCTTTGCCAATGTCATGGAGTAAACCGGCACGTTTTGCCATCTTCACATCCACACCCAGTTCCGAAGCCATAATGCCGCATAAAAAAGACACTTCTAGTGAATGCTGTAAGACATTCTGCCCATAACTGGTTCTGAATTTCAATCGACCAAGCAGATCCATCAACTCCACATGCACCCCGTGTACACCGACATCAAAGGTCACCTGTTCCCCGGCCTCTCTCATAAGCACTTCAAGTTCCCTGGTAACCTTTTCCACCACCTCTTCAATACGCCCTGGATGTATGCGACCGTCATTAATCAGCTGAAGCAGAGCAAGACGGGCAACTTCCCTGCGAACAGGATTGAAGCCGGATAAAATAACAGCTTCAGGAGTATCGTCAATAATGATATCAATACCGGTGGCCGCCTCTATAGCACGAATATTTCTCCCCTCCCGGCCAATAATCCTTCCCTTCATCTCATCATTCGGCAGAGGAACCATGGAAACAGTCCTGTCAGCGACATAGTCACCCGCATATCTTGATATGGCCAGAGCAAGAATATTTTTCCCTTTCTTGTCCGCCTCAATCTTCATCTCATTTTCAATCTTGACGAGCCTCTTGGCGGCATCCATCCGGGCTTCACTTTCAAGAGAATCCATCAGCAGCTTTTTTGCATCCTCCTGACTTATCCCTGCCAGACGGGAGAGTTCATAGCGTTGCTGTCCAAGAAGATTATCTACCTCCTTATGCTTCTCACTCCACTCATTTTCCACCTGCTTGAGCCGTTTTTCATTGTTATAGAGCTCAAGTTGTTTTCTGTCGAAGCTTTCCCACTCCCGCTTAAGCCCATCTTTCTTTCTTTTATACTGCCTGTACTCGTCCTTGAGTTCATCCCTCTCAATTTTCAGTTCTTCTTCAAGTGACTGTTTTACACGGTAGGCAGCTTCCTTGCTCTGTAGCAACGCCTCTTTTTTTAACTGCTCAGCCTCAACAATTGCAGTTTCAACGATCTGGCGACCCTGGGCTTTTACATTCTTTTCATTTCCTTCGACAAAACGCTTACGGAGTAGAAAACCCAGAAAAGCGCCCGCCAAAAGACCAAGAAAGATGAATAAATAGGGGTTACTGAATAAATCCATTTGGAAATCCTATCGATTAACAGACTGACAGGACAGAGAAAAAAGCGATAAGGAAAAAAAAAGAGGGGCTGATAAAAAAGAAAGACAAGTTGTAAATGTTGGTCCCTTGCCGTCACCAGCAGTGGAAAACAACCCACCCGACAT
>JAFDME010000301.1 GCA_019306075.1 Deltaproteobacteria bacterium
CTATACCAACATGCTTCACCTCGGGGACAAACTTGGCGATGATCTGACCCTCATTGTCTACCTCGAGGAGGAGCCCGGTCCTGAACTCCAGCAGCAGCTCATAAAAAAAATAACCACCTTTGATGATGTTGAGGCAATTCGATTTATTTCAAGCGCAGAGGCCTACAAGCGATTTGCCAGGCAGCTTGGTCAGAACGAGGATGTTCTGGAAGATATGCCAAAAAACTTTCTTCCTCCTTCAATTGAGGTTACCCCTCTTAAAAATTTGAGGAGCCTCAGTCAGGTAAAACTCTTTTCCGAATATCTGGCAAAACTTCCGGGTACTGTCAAGGTTCAATACGGCCAGGAATGGATTGAAAGGTTTTATTACTTCACCAGACTTCTTTCCATAGTGGTTCTTCTCAGCGGTGCTCTGCTTATTCTGACCACCATTTTCATGGTAGCCTACACTATCCGCCTTACCATCCTTGGCCGTCATGATGAGCTTGAACTGTTAAAACTTGTTGGAGCCACAAATAATTACATCCGCATACCATTTATCCTCGAAGGAATCCTCCAGGGGATTCTCGGTTCAACCCTGGGGCTCGCTGCTCTTTATATGCTTTTTAACTGGATTAAGTTACGTTTCTCCGGCCCGGGTCTGCTCACTTTGTTTGAATTCTCATTTTTCCCGCCGGTTGTCAGCGTAACCATTATCTGTGTTTCTATTTTACTCTGTACTTTTGGCAGTTACTCAACCCTGCATAAATTTCTTCGTATCTGATTCTCTCCGGGAGGCTGCACGGTACTTAACCTATGAAGATCAGTTTCCGTTCTTTCTTCAATCCTTCTCTTGCCGGCGGAAGAGGTGTGCTCTGCCGTAAAACAGTGCTGAGCGCCTGCTTATCCCTGCTGATGTCTTTGCTCCTCTCGGTTTTTCCTTTGTACTGTCTTGGAAAAAAGAACAGTACCAGCGACGATATATCCGGAGTCCGTATTAAAATTAACCGGTTGAAAAAAGGTATCAACACCCAGGAAAAACAGGTCCAGTCTACTGAAGACAAGGAGAGAAATCTTCTTCTGGAGCTTGAAGTTCTGGATAGAAACCTGACCAAGCAGCAATCAAGACTTGAAGAACTTGAAGACAGAATGAACCATCAACTCGCCCTTATCAGTGTAAAAAGCGAAGCTCTGAAGAGTATCAACGCAGAAAAACAGGTGGTGGAACAACACCTTGGGAAGAGAATCAGAGCTTACTACACCATGGGCGGCATTGGTTTTCTCAATGTCACCTTCTCTACAAAGAGCCTGCCCGAACTTCTCCAGTTCCATGATGCCTTTGATAAATTGATCCTCTATGACCAGAACGTAATAAAAGTTTACCTCGATACAATCAACGACCTTGAAAGAGTAAAAAATGCCCTTACCCTTGAGAAAACTCTTCTCCAGGACTTTATAGACCAGGTTATCAATGAGAAAAAAGAGGTCACACTGACAAAAAATGAAAAAAAGAACCTTCTTCTTCATATAAAAACCCAAACTAAACTTCATAAACAGGCCATAGCTGAAATGCAGGAGGCAGCGGACGCACTTTCAAAATCACTGGTGCTGTTGAAAAAAAAGAACAAACCGCACAAGAAGCATTTCCTCGATCAAAAGGGCAAACTTCCGCCACCAGTGAACGGTGTAATTGTCACTCTTTTCAACCAGGAGAAGGTCAACAAACTTGGAATATCACGTAAATCATCAGGGATTACCCTCAGGGTGGACGATGGAACTAAAATCAGGGCCGTGGGTGATGGCACTCTAGTTTTTTCTGGATATTTACGCGGCTATGGTAATACTATTATCATACATCATGGACAGGATTACTATACGGTTACATCGAGAATTGAAAAGCTTCTTGGCCATAAGGATGACACTGTAAAAAAAGGAGATGTAATTGGTATCACAGGTGATACAGCGACACTCTTTGATGAAGGACTCTACTTTGAAATTCGCCACGGAAAGAAATCATTGGATCCTCTTCTTTGGCTTGACCCGGGAAAGGTTGTAACTGCAGCAGAGTAAACCCATTGAAATAACAATTGATTTCACATTAACAGGGAAAATATGTTTTCTAATGCACAGATAGTATATAAATGTTTTTTTACTGCTCTCACTCTTCTCGTCTTGGTCAGCCATTCGGCTGTCGCTGAGATCTCACAGAAAGAAAACGAATCAACATATAAACAGCTGGAAATTTTTTCAAATGTCCTCTCATTTCTGCAGGAGAACTATGTTGAAGAAATTGATACCGAGAAAGTTTTGAACGGTGCCATCCGCGGACTGCTCTTTTCCCTTGATCCGCACTCCTCCTACCTGTCTCCCGCTGATTTCAAGGAACTTCAGGAGGAAACCAGCGGATCCTTCTCCGGTATAGGCATTGAAGTGACGATCAAGAATGATCTGCTGACCATTGTCAGCCCAATTGCGGATACTCCTGCAGATCGTGCAGGATTAAAGGCAAATGACCTGATCATTGAAATAGATGGCGACAAGACGAAGAACATGGGCCCCTACGAGGCAATAAAAAAACTCAGGGGCCCGGAGGGCAGCCCTGTAACAATCTCCATCCAGCGGGAAGGGTGGGAAAAACTCAAAGAAATAACAGTCACCCGGGCTATGATACCGATGCAGTCGGTGAAGACCGAATTCCTCTCCCCCGGTTTCGTTTATGCACGTATAACCAATTTCCAGAGCCACACAGCGAAAGACTTTAACAACCGTCTGCAGGAACTGGACAGGAAGCATCCGATCAGAGGTATGATTCTTGACCTTCGTAATAACCCCGGAGGACTCCTTCAGCAGGCTATAGAAATCAGCGACTACTTCCTTAACAACGGTGTTATCGTTTCAACCAGAGGGCGCAGGAAAGATCAGGAGACTGTTTTTTCCGCCCATAACATTAGAAGCGGCAGGTTATATCCCCTGGTGTTACTCGTCAATGAGGGATCGGCCTCTGCTTCCGAAATCGTCGCAGGAGCCATACAGGATCATAAACGGGGCATCATTATCGGAACCCAGACGTTCGGCAAGGGATCCGTCCAGACAATTATCCCCCTTCCCGACGGTGCAGGCCTTCGCATGACAACAGCCAGATATTATACTCCGGCAGGCCGATCCATCCAGGCCAGAGGCATTACACCAGACGTGATTGTCCCCTTTATTTCCTGTATCCCTCAAGCAAAAGAGAAAAATGGACACACTGCTGTCAAAGAGGCCAACCTGCCGAATCATCTGGCCGGACCGAAGGATAGCCCGGATTCCGGAGATGGAATACCGGGGGCAGAACTCGAACAGAAGCTTATCAACGACAACCAGTTGCGAAGCGCCTATAATATACTGAAAAGCCTGAATCTCTATTCGGAATACAGTAAGAAAAATAGCTAGGAGCTTGTCCGAGAATGCATTTCTCCCCACCTCTTCATTATTTTCAAAAAAATAATTCTCGTAATATCACATATATGACTGTGCTTATTTTTTCCAAAAACCTCGATTTGAGAATA
>JAFDME010000302.1 GCA_019306075.1 Deltaproteobacteria bacterium
GGGGTGGCATGAATGCACGGATGATGAGCAGATACGGGCATCATCCGATGGATGAGAATTTTTCAAAAGAGAGAGACCGGTTGATTCAGATGCGTCCTCTACTTTTGGTACAGTTACGGTCAGAACAGTTCAGTTCTCCAATCAAAAGGCAGATACAGCAGATGACGGTACTGCTGCTGGTTTTTTTTCTGGTAGCTGTTGGAGGTATTTTATCCATTCTGACCCTGCGCGGGCTGAAAGTATCCCGGGTCAGGATAGGCAGGATAGAAAAGGAGCTGCAGCGAAGTGAACGGTTGGCAGCTCTTGGAAAAATGGCCGCTGGTGTGGCCCATGAACTGCGCAATCCTCTGAGTTCCATAAAGGGGCTGGCCCTTCTTTTAAAATCAAAAATAAATGATGAGAGCGGTGGCAAGGATACTGCGGATATTCTGGTGGGGGAGGTTGATAGGCTCGATCGAAGTATAGGTGAATTACTTGATTATGCAAAACCCGCCAGACTCAACAGGAAGAATTTGGAAATCAATACAATTGTTGAAAAAACTGTTCAATTGATTGCAATGGATATAAAGTCTCAGGGAATATCTTTAACATTGGATCTGGAAGAAGATTTACCCGGGATAAATGGTGACGAAGATAAACTTGTTCAGCTCTTTTTAAATCTTCTTCTTAACGGCCTTCAGGCTATGGAGAGCGATGGTCTTCTAAGCGTGAAATCCTTTTTGAAAAGTGGGTATATTGCAGTTGTCATAACTGATACAGGAAAAGGCATATCATCTGAACATCTGCCGCGAATCTTTGACCCTTATTTTACTACCAGAAGTGATGGCACAGGATTAGGTCTTGCGATGTCGGCAAAAATTGTCGATGAGCATGAGGGAAAGATAACTGTTACGAGTGAAAAGGGAAAGGGAAGCAGGGTTGAGGTGGTGCTTCCGGCAGCATTTAAAAAACGATAATTATGCAGGATCTTACTTCACAGTCAGAGGGCTTACCTTTATGCAGGCAATGATTCTGGCGGCAGGGTTTGGTACCAGGCTGCAGCCCCATACACTGATTCGTCCCAAGCCTCTTTTTCCGGTTCTTAATCAGCCGCTTCTGCTTCTCACTGTCAAACGACTGCAGAATCTTGGTTTTTCCAGGATAGTTGTGAACTGCCACCATCTCCGGGAGCAGATCGTCGCCGCTCTCGATGGTATTAAAGGGGTGATAGTACAGGAAGAGGATACTCTACTTGGTACCGGGGGAGGTTTGCGTCGGGCCCTGAAACATTTTGATGATAAACCTCTGCTCGTCACAAACGGTGATATTTATCATACTCTTGATTTTAAGGATCTCTACAGGTTTCACAGAGAGGAGGGGTTGTCAGTTACTCTGGCAATGCGAAATAATCACCGCTTCAACACTGTTGCGGTGAGAGATGGCAGAGTCGTCAGTTTTGATGATCGAACTGAACAACCCCTGCTCACTTTTACCGGTATTCATATGGTTGATCCGAAAACCCTTACGGATATAGATGAGAACAGTTTTTCATCTATTATTGATCATTATAGAAAATGTATTGATAGTGGTCTGGGAATAGGCTGCTACCAGGATGACGATTGTTTCTGGACAGATATGGGCAGCCCGGATGACTATATCCGGCTGCATGCAGGACTGCTTAAAGGAAAAATTCCATGCTGGGCCGAAGCCGGTCCGGTTAAAGGACCTTTTCATGTACATAAAAGGGCCGTGATTCCTTCCTCCGTCAGACTTGCTGACTGGGTCTGCATAGGAGACGGGGCTGTTGTGGGAGACAGGAGTCATCTTGAGAGGGTTATTGCCTGGAGTAATGTTTCGATAGCGCCGGGAGAACGGATAGTTGGTGATATTATTTCATGAAATACATTAAACTAGAAACAAGAGAGTAAACTTTCGTGTCATTGCCTTTTTCTGCACGTTTAAAAAACAGAGCAGAGCATTTTCTTGCCGATGCCGGGCTACTCAGTCGCCGGGAGGCTGCAAAAGCCCTTGAATCATCATCTTCAGATCAGCTTCATGGAGATGGTTCAAACAGGAGTTTTCTGCGTATTCGCCACCAGGGAGAGGGTCTTTGTATTCTGGTGCTGCCTGCCAAAGAAGGCCCGGACGATCTGGCGGAATCGCGTTCGGCATGGCTGATAGGTAATCATCTTCGACACAGTGATGTCCCTCTGCCCGAACTGTACCGCTGGAATGCGGAGACAGGTATGCTGCTTTTTGAAGACCTTGGTGACCAGCGGCTTCATGATCTGACTGCAGCATTGGACAGTACGGAGATGTTCTCATTGTACTCCATGGTGATAAAAGAGCTTGCCCATATGCAGGTAGCCGGGGCGGTTGATTTTGATACAGACTGGTGCTGGGACAGTCCGGTATATGATAAAAAGCTGATGCTTGAACGTGAGTCGCACTACTTTCTTCGGGCATTCTGGCAGGGATTTCTTGGCCGGGAGAGCGTGCCCGGGGTTGATGAGGAGCTTGAAGATATAGCTGCAAAGGCCGTTCCTGCAGGGAATGATTGTTTTCTGCACCGGGATCTTCAGTCACGCAATATTATGATCAAAGATGGAGATATAAAATTTATCGATTTTCAGGGCGGACGCATGGGTCCACCGGGTTATGATTTGGCATCTCTGCTTATTGACCCCTATGCCGGTTTATCACGGGAGATGACAGAGCAGCTCTTTGCCTGCTATATGACATGCTTAGGCGAATATATAAATTTTGATAAAGAGCAGTTTATAAAGCATTATAACCTGCTTGCTTTTCAACGTAATATGCAGATTATCGGAGCCTTTGCCTTTCTTTACCAGGTGAGAGGGAAATTCTTTTTTGCCGATTATATATCACCTGCACTCGCAGCTCTTGACTGGAGGCTGCAGCTACCGCAATTTTCTCAATATCCGATTATTAAAGGTATGGTAAGTAAGTCAATTTCTCTTCTGGCGAAACAGGGGAAAGCCGGGAAAATCTTGGCGTGAGTATTACTTACCCATCAAAGATACATTCAGGGCCGGGAATAAAACAGCCCGCCAAGGAACAGGGATTTAAAAAAGTATGACAGATAATAATTGTCCCATGGTCGCACTTATCGGGCGGCCCAATGTTGGAAAGTCCACACTGTTCAACAGGATTACAAAGTCCCGCAAGGCACTGGTCGATTCGACTCCCGGTGTAACCAGGGATCGTCACTATGACCGGGTAACCTGGAATAACAGATCTTTTATTCTTGTTGATACCGGAGGTATTGACGATAACCCTGAAGATCTGCTGGTAAACCATATCAGGGAACAGGCGATGGCCGCAATTGAAGAGGCTGATATTATTCTCTTCCTTATGGATGCCAGACAGGGTGTTACTCCTGCTGACCATGAGGTTGTTGAAATTCTTCGGCGGACTGAAAAACCTATTTTTCATGTGGTGAATAAAATTGACAGCCCGAAGCAGGAAATCGAGCTGCTTTCCCAGTTTTATGAACTTGGCATTGAAGATTT
>JAFDME010000049.1 GCA_019306075.1 Deltaproteobacteria bacterium
TGACTGTTGACGGCAACCATCCCCTGGCGGGGCTGGATCTGCTCTATGAGGTGGAATTGCTTTCTGTCAGCTGAAGGTGAGAGAAGTCTTTCCGGTTCCTGAGAAAAGAGCCGCCATCCGGATTATCCGGATGGCGGCTTTCCTGGTTTGCGCTCCTTGAAAGCTATCAGGCGGTTCCCATTTCCATAGGAATGTCACCTAGACCTCGATCCATATCGGTTATTATGCCATCGATAATTTTGGAACTGCCATCTTTTTCCAGGCTCAGGGTGTAGGTTCTGTTGTCCTTTAACTCCTTAAACCAGAAGTCCCCAAAATTATTTGTTAACTCGGTGAAAGTTTCTCCCGATTCGTCATCTTTAATGGTGCATGTTGCACCGATAATGACTTCTTTTTCACCTGGATCATAAAGAGTTCCGGCAACAAATTTTTTCGGCAGCGATTTATAATAGACCCGTGACTTGGTTCCTGCCTCCGGGTTAATTATTTCCGCCTCACTGATAAAGTCTTTAAAATCCTCTTCTTCCCCAAAACGCAGAGCCTCTGTGGGACACTGGTCAACACAGCGGGGCACGGTCCATTCCGGATCATTATCCAGAAGGTGACTGCATCCTGTACATTTCTGAGCAATATTCAGCTGCTCATTAAAGTAGATTGAATTATGGGGGCAGGTGTCCTCACAAATCTTACAGCCGATACATTTTACGGGATCAATGATAACTATGCCGTCATCTCTCTTATAGATCGCATCAACTTTGCACTCTTCTATACAGGGGGCATCATCACAATGATTACACATCAGAGGGGTATATGTCACCTTTACATGGGGTACATGGCCACGTACCTGCTCTGTCAGCCCGATCCAGAACTGTCCCGTATCAGGCTGCGGTTTTGCGTAAGGAGTCCAGTCATTTGTTACATGCTCATCCTTGCATGCTATCTGGCAGCAGTAGCAGCCGTTACAAAGAGACAAGTCCACAGTAAATACTTTCATTATTTATTACCTCCATCAACAACCCAGGCATCAAATCGAAGACCTGCTGCCGCATCATATTTTCTTGCAAACGCTTCCGGAAAATCTCTCCTCCATTTATCCATCTCTTCCCCGCTTACCTTCTGCACCTCAACAAGATAACCGCCGCCAATCTGGCCGACACAGTTGTCCGAAGTAGTTGCTCCGGGAGTAATAACGTTGATGGCACCGCCACGTTCAATCTCCCCGGTCTTAATGGGGTCATGTCTTGCTCCATGGTCCACATATGTTATGCCAGGCATGACCCGTTCGGTGACATAGGCCCCGGCGAGAACAATACCACGTTCATTGAAGACCTTGACAATATCACCTGTCTTGATGTCGCGGTTTTCAGCCTCTGAGGGATGCATCCAGCATGGCTCATACTTATAGCCATCCGGTCCGGTAACTTTCATGGTCGGAGTTTCGCGGGTCCAGGTGATATCATCACACTGGGCATGGACGCGCCAGCGTCCATGATTGGACATAATCAGCAGGGGAAACATCTTTGCCCTGTGACTGGAGAGTCTTTCATCATGATTATGACTTTTCTCTATCCACTTGGGAATAGGACCACGCTCCTTGTCATCAGGGAATCCCTTTGCCAGCGCCTCTGAATAGAATTCCAGTTTGCCTGAGGGAGTGTTGAGCGGCTTTCCTTCAGGGTCGTTGTAAAATTCACGGAATCCCGGAGGATCATCTTCCCAGTCCGGAGCAGTCGGGTATATCCAGTAGCTTTTTTCTTTGAGTTGTTCCCAGGAGACGAGTTTTTCACCGCCCATATAGCCCCAGATCAGCTTCTGCAGATCTTCAGTGGTTTTGCCCTCTGTCATCTGTTCTTCCATACCTTCGAACTTTTTGGCAACCTCAAGAACACATTCTGCATCGCTCTTTGATTCACCAATGGGCTCAATGGCCTTTTCCGTGATCATGATATTGGGCTGCATAGTGCCCTGACGGATATTGGTGACGATATCATCAACTTCCATATAGGTATTGGCGGGCAGGATGATATCGGCATAGAGACAGTCATTTTCCAGCCACGGATGTTGGGCGACGATACATTCGACCTGGGAGTTCTGCATGGCCAGTTGGGTTTCATGGCCATAATTCCAGCAGGTGATCCTGCATGGGCTGTCCGTCCAGATCATGTGGATTCTTGATCCTTTTTCAGTCTCAGGGATAGGGAAGGTGTATTCAACAAACTGATCGTGAACCAGGGCATTCTGTGCTCCGGTTCCCCTGAAAGTAACAGGTTCATCGGAGAGAATAGCATTCTGAATCAGGGTCTTGGGAATGACCTGCTGCTGCCAGGCACTTACTGCACTGAGCACCGGCAGAGCAATACGCTCTTCAATCTCCGGGTTCCAGAAAAATGTTCCTCCAAGTCCTTCTGCACGGGGCAGACCGAAATAAGTGAGCTGGTGCTGATGAACACCCGGACCGCCAAGGCCCTGCATTCCCAGCAAAATACATTCAAGACGGGCAGGTTCATGGGAGAAAGGTCCACGAATAAAACCACCACCGAAGTAGTGAGCGATAGAGGTGGTTTTTTCTGCAAACTCTCTGGCCAGAGCCTTTATGGTCCAGACCGGTACGCCGCATTTTGGTGAGGCCCACTCCGGACTTTTAGGTACATCGTCTTCGTTGCCGAGAACATAGTCAGCAACCTTGTCCATACCTACAGTGTGGGTTTTTACGTATTCCTTGTCGTAGGTCCCTTCTGTAAGCCAGGTATAGATGATGGCAAGCTGCAGGGCGGCATCAGTGTTAGGCAGCACCGGTATCCATTTGTCAGCGTGGATGGCCGCGCCATAGTTACAGTCGGGGCAGATATAGACCTGGTCGATACCAACCTCGGTAAAGTAGTAACAGAGACGGCTCGCAAACTGACCGACAAAACCCCAGGGAGTTGTTTCAGGGTCGCAGCCCCAGAAGAGTACCATATCCGAGTTTTCAATGGTGTCTTTGACGATATTTGCCGCGGGATACATTATACCCTGAGCGCCCTGTCCCCATACATGCTTTGCTCCCCAGTACCAGCCTTCCCAGCTGTCAGGGTTTCTCACCTGCAGTGTGAATCCGCCAAGGTATTCGAGCAATACTCCCGGATGGCCGTGGGGAGTGTTGATGGTTTTGCATTCACCATGGCCGTCACCCTGCATCAGGATGGCATTATAGCCATATTTTTTGTGGACACGCCGTATTTCACCGGCGATAAGATCCGCGGCCTCATCCCACGAGACACGGACATATTTCGATTTCCCTCTGTTCTGAGTGTTACGCTCACCATTTGGATCCCAATCAACTCTCTTCAGAGGAAACTGGATTCGGTTGGGAGAATAGACACGTTTTTTGTAGGCCAGAGAGAAAGGACCCGGCAGGGATTTCCACGTGGGTTCAATGGTTTTTCCATTTCGTTCCATTTTCCACTGGCGAATATCTTTCTTTTCGTATTTCCATCCATATTGCATTGGACGAATACGGACAATCTTACCATCTTTGACATCTACCATTCCCTCGGCACCGCCGCCGAAGTAACCGCCGAGGCCAAGGGATCTCAAGACTGTCTTGTCTTTAGTTTTGATAGCTTTCATCGAATACGTATCTCCTCTTGGTACTGGTTGCAGAAACCTGGTTTCAAAAAGTAAAACTAAAAAAACACACAAGTGATGTATGGAAAATTACATGCAATTTCACTGATTACACACTCCTCCACCTGCAATATAATATAAAACACCAACTATTCTACATGGAATTATTATTTTTTCAACACCTATTCCGCTTTGCTCTTCTCGCTTTGATTCTCTGCCCGGTGGGGCAGGGGTTTTCGCATGTGGCACAAACTCCGGAACAGGGTGTTCCCCCACGGGTACCACAGCCGTATCCGCACGTGCCGCAACCTAGTGGAGGGTGGATCCCCTTGCCGCTCAAGCGGAAACTGAAACCGTCACTGGCTATATTAATGGGTTCATATTTTTTCAGTAAAAGGGCATCCATCACATAGGTGATCCCGTCAACTTCCATGATTGTATCTGATTCCAGGGGAGATTCAACGGCAACACCGAAAGAACGCATACCACAGCCACCCATTTTGAGGAAAATACGTACAGTCTGTTTTTCCTCGTTCCGCAGGTGCTCCCTCATCGTTTCAGTTGCTTTGGCAGTGACTGTGATCATAAGTGATTTTTCCTGTTTTAAATAGCGGGAACTTGTGTATATTATATTACATGTAATATGGTTGTCAATAGATACCTTTTTGTCTGCAGGCAGGGAGTAAAGGATCGGAAAACGTCCCCTATGTGGCTTTCGGGGGGGGAAATCAGGAGTGTATCTCTGTTATGGGAGTAAGGTAAGGATGTATCTTTTATTTAACATATTATATATGATGTAATTGCAGAAATTTTGGCATAGAGTTAACTAATTGAAAAGATTTAGTTAATAGGTTTCTTCAGCAGAGAACTGTCGGGTCAGGAGGTGATTATTTTCCTTTGACATTGAAACAGGGGTGAATTGAACTTCATCTCACTGTAGTATATCAATAAGGTGCAGTGAAAGGCAGGGAAGAGTGATACCGGCGGGCAGGGGTTGGTTGTGGCCGGAAAAGTTTACCAGGGAGAACAGTATCTTCTGCCTGGATGCAGAAGGGGAGCGGATAATATTGAAAAAGTACAGTAATCTTACACTCAAGGTATATAATCAAATTATAGAATTGATGCTTCATTATGAAATTGTTCCCGGACAGCGATTAGTGTTTATAGACCTGGCAAAGCAACTTGGTGTGAGTCGGACACCGGTGAACAACGCACTTTCCATCCTGGCTCAGGAGGGGTATCTGGATTTTGTACCAAATCAGGGCTATTCCGTTCATAAGCTGACTCATAAGGAGGCGGAGAATCTTTTTGAGATCAGGGAGACGCTTGAGGTCGGCTTTCTTGGTAAGGCAATCAGGGAAATGACTGATAAAAAAATTGCTAATGTGAAAAAGAGGAAACTCAATTATGAAAAAGCGATTTCAGGTCATGTGAACCGACAACTGTTCATACTTGATACAGAATTTCATGCGGCTATTATTGATATGGCTGAGAACGATATATTATCTGCCCAGTACCGTGATATTTGCCAGAAGATATTTCTCCGTTTCCGAACTGAAGATTTGCGCATGAATCGTATTCTCGTTATTAAAGAGGAACATAATGACCTTTATGAGGCCATTCGTATAAAGGATGTGGAACGTTCAAAAGAGCTTGTTAAAATGCATCATAATCATGCACAAAATAGCCTCTTTCCCATTATTTTCCCTTCGAAATAATATATTACTGAAGGCACTATGAAAAACTAATCCGAATAAATCGGAAATTTAGATTGCTTAGATAAGTGCCATTGAAGTAAATTCAACCATACGATTTTAAACAACCTTTTCCAGTTTCTCAGAGTCTACGCTTACCTGTTTTTTATGACAGGGTTTCAGGAGTAAGGCACTAATCTGCAAACTGGTTCAGGGTCAGTCAGCAGAAGAAAAGGAGTGATAACTATGAAGCTGGTTACTTTCAGTTACCAGGGTAAAGATCGTATCGGCGTGGTGAATAGCGACAGGAAGATAGTTGACATAGCGTGTGCACTGGGACCGGATGCCCATGTTCCTGCAAATATGATAGATTTTATCATTCTCGGGGAGAAGGGGCTTGAGCTTGCTGCTCTGGCACGTTCCTCCGCAGGCGATGCAGCAATAATTCCCGAAGATGAGATTATTTACCGTCCTCCGGTTTCTCTGCCCGGGAAAATATGCGGCGTCGCGCTGAATAATTCAGCAAGCAACAGCAGAAAAATATCGGCACCGGATCATCCCGCCTTTTTTTTAAAGCCGGCTTCCTGCCTGGTCGCTCATCTGCAACCTGTTGTGGTGCGTCCCTATTACGGCAGTGTTCACCCGGAGCCGGAACTGGCGGTAGTGATCGGTAAAAAGACACGTGATGTGGATGCCGTCGAAGCCCTCGAATATGTTTATGGCTACACAATCTTTGATGATATAACAGGAAACGAAATGCGGGCAGGGGACCTGTTTCATTATCAGGCTCTCTACGCTTCTGTGGATGATCCGGACAGGATTGAAAAAAGGGAGCAGCATCTCTCCTATGCCGGAAGATATAAAGGAACCGATAATTTCGGTGTACTCGGCCCCTGGCTGGTCAGTCGGGATGAGATTGAAGACCCGGATCATCTGACAGTCAGTTGCAGGGTCGGCGGGGAAACTGTTGCTGAGGATAATACCTGTTATTATAATTATAAGGTGGCGGAGATTGTAAGTTATATCAGCCAGTTTCATACATTGTCCGCGGGAGATATCATCTCCTGCGGTACTGCATTCAAACCATCGAAAAACAGGAAATCTATTCACCAGGCGAACTTGCAGCTGACCGGCGGGCCAATAGAAATAAGTATTGAAAATCTGGGTACACAATGCAATCCTGTTGTAACGGAAGAGAGGGAAATCGGTTCATGGAGACTGCCTCAGCTCGAATAGAAAGGATTGAGAACAGGCTGGCAATTGTTGATCTTAACAGTGACTTCTGTCACTTCCTTGATTACGGTAAAGTGGAGGAACTGGCGACCATTTTCACTGAAGATTGTATCTACAGTCACGGCAGCAGGGTGAGCCGCGGAAGAGAACAGGTTCGTGCGCTTTTTGCGGCTCGTGCTGCTGCGGGAGTCCGTACTTCCAGACATCTTCAGACTTCTTTGAAAATTACTCTTCATAATCCGCAAAAGGCAACAGGTACGAGTGTGTGTCTGACATTTGCCGGCAACCAACCATCTCCGATTTCACCGGCAACACCGTTTCTTGTCGCTGATTTTATTGATGAATATTTGCATTCCTCCGATGGAATATGGCGGATTCACAGAAGGCATATCGAGCGGATTTTTACCGCAGATGACAACCGGGGGCCGGTTACGGCCGCCACCAGATGACAACGAGAGGATGAGTGCAATGAATACCAGATTGATATGCGGTTCCCACAGCCCGCTCCTGTACTGTTTTAAAAAAAAACCGGCTGACTGGGACCTGCTGCAGCAAACCTTTAAAGAGAGAGCTGCTGCGATCAGTGCCTTTGATCCTGAGCTTGTTATTGCTTTTGGCTCTGACCATTTTAACGGCTTTTTTATGAAAAACATGCCCTCCTTCTGTGTCGGCCTGCATGCTGAAGCTGCCGGGGATATAGGTGGTTTTCCCGGACCGCTGCGGGTGCCTGCGGATATAGCGGAAGAGCTGGTTGTGGATCTGCGTGCTGATGGCATCGATCCGGCGGTTTCCCACGCCATGACAGTGGATCATGCCTTTTCACAGACAATCCATATCATGCTTGGGGGGCTTGAAAAAAGGGAGGTAATCCCGATTTTTATAAACTGTATCACAACACCCTTTGTCCCCTTTAAACGAACCCGCCTTTTGGGTGAGGCTGTTGGCCGTTTTGCTGAAAAACTTGGAAAACGGATACTTTTGCTTGCCTCCGGCGGGATGTCACACCACCCTACTCGCTATTACCCGGTTCTGGGGGATGGTGATGAGAGGGTGACTGCATGGCAGATATCCGGCGGTGATGACCCCCGATCATTTACCAGGGAACAGTGGCTTAAGCGCCTTGATGTTATGCATCATGAAGGTGCCGAGATGATTGCCCGGGGAGAGCGTACCGCTGCTCAGATGCATCTGAATGCGGAGGCGGATCAACGTTTTCTCAGGATCTTTACTGCTAACAGGCTGGCGGATTTTGATGACTGGGATCAGAACGCTCTGGTGGAGGAGGCGGGAATAGGTTCCATGGAACTCCACACATGGGTTGCCGCCGCCGCGGCTCATAAGGTGGCAGGAGGGACTCCCCCCGAGGTGAGTTTTTACAGTGTTGCCCCGGAGCTGGGGATTGCCGCCGGTATTGTTCACGGGGATTAATAATCCCTGTTGCATTGCTTTCATCTTCGGGTGTGAAATGAGTTTCATGGATGTCAGATGACAATGAATAGTCTGCCCATGCTGATTGCCGTTGCTCCCAACGGTGCACGCAGAACTAAAAAGGATCATCCTAAATTACCGATAACTCCTGTCGAACTGGCCAGGACCGCTTCCGCATGTGTGAAAGCGGGCGCGGCGATGATGCATCTGCATGTCCGGGATAGTGCAGGAAGGCACACCCTGGATCTCGGTCGGTATCTTTCGGCTGTCAGGGAGGTGGAGGCGGCCGTCGGTGATACAATGCTGCTCCAGGTCACCTCAGAAGCAGCGGGTATATATGAAGCCGACAGGCAGATTGATCTGATGGAAAGGCTGGCTCCCCACTGCCTTTCCTGCGGACTGCGTGAATTTGTAAAAGACCGTCAATGGTTTGTCAGGGCGGAAAGATTCTTCTTCCGGCTGTATCGGGCCGGTATTCTGATTCAATATATTCTTTACAGTCCTGAGGATGTGAGCTGGTATGAACAGTTATGCCGGCTGGGTGTTCTTCCCGGAGAAAGCCATTTTCTCCTTTTTGTGCTTGGACGTTATACTGATAAAATCTGTGAACAGTATGGTCTTACTGACTATGTGAAGTCGCTGGAGAGAAAAAGCCGTTGGATGGCATGTGCTTTTGGCAGGAATGAATATAGTGTGATGAAACAGGCAGCAGATCTGGGTGGTCATGCAAGGGTGGGCTTTGAAAATAACCTGTTGCTGCCGAACGGTTCACTGGCTGCAGATAATGCTGAGCTGGTGAGGATTACGGCGGAAACAGTCCGTCAGGCGGGGCGCCCGCCTGGCAATAAGAAATTTGCTGAAACATTATTTTGAACAGCTTCTGCAGTCGATTGTTTAATCATACCGATGCTGAAAATTATGAGGATGAGATGATAGAAAAGTACAGAGAACATATAAATGAAAGGGCCCGACAGGGACTGCCTCCGCTCCCCCTCAACCATAAACAGACAGGAGACCTTACGGTTTTACTCGAGAACAATGGGGAACAGAATATATACCTTCTGGATCTGCTTGAGAATGGAATAGAGCCGGGGGTGAGTAAGTCTGCGAAGGTGAAGGCCGATTGGCTGGAAGAGGTGGCGATGGGTGAGAAAGTGATAACCGGTCTCCCGCCGCAAAAGGCGGTGAAAATGCTTGGCCGGATGGGAGGAGGATACAATGTTTCTTCCCTGATTCGGCTGCTGCAGACTGATCTGGCTGAAACTGCGGCAGAGGGGCTGAAGCAGACAATCAAGGTGTATGAGTCTTTTGACCAGGTTGCTGCACTGGCAGAGACGAATAGCAGCGCCAGGGAGGTTTTAGCTTCCTGGGCCCGTGCTGACTGGTTTAATAATGGATCGGTCCTGCCTGAGACAATAGTTTTGACGATTTATAAGGTAGAGGGCGAAATTAATACTGACGATTTATCACCGGGTAATCAGGCCCAGTCGCGGGCTGATATTCCCCTTCACGCCACCTTTTTTGGGCATAAACGGTTTCCCGACGGTATCGGGAAAATTGCGGATATTCGAGGTGAGGGGAAAAATGTGGCCTTTGCCGGGGATGTGGTGGGAACCGGATCATCGAGAAAATCGGCCATAAATTCCCTGGTATGGCATATAGGTGAAGATATACCTTCTTTGCCGAATAAGCGCAGGGGAGGTGTGGTACTTGGGGGTACAATTGCCCCCATCTTTTACGCCACCGCTCGTGATGCTGGAGTGTTGCCTCTCCAATGTGATGTGACGTCAATTAACAGTGGCGATGAAGTTGTGCTCGATCTGGTGAACTGGGTGCTGACGACCGGGGATGGCAGAGAGATAGCCATGGAAACGGTTCCCGCTACCCTGCTGGACGAGTATCGTGCCGGTGGTCGACTGAATCTGATTATAGGCAGACAGCTGACTCACTCTGCCTGTGATCTGCTTGGCCTGGAATATCCGCGGTTCAGGGAAATTGTAAACCCGCTGCCATCTCCGGGGCAGGGATTTACTCTTGCACAGAAAATGGTAGGCAGAGCCTGTGGCGTTGAGGGAGTTATACCGGGTACGGTCTGTGAACCCAAAATCAGTACGGTGGGTTCACAGGACACTACCGGTCCCATGACAGTTCAGGAAATTGCCGAACTTGCCTGTCTTCGTTTTAAGACAGATCTCTTTATGCAGTCGTTCTGTCATACTGCCGCCTATCCTAAAACTGCAGATTTTGAGCGCTGGGATTCAATGAGAGAAACTGCTGTAAGCTGTGGCGGGGTGGCCCTTAAACCGGGAGATGGGGTGATCCATCCCTGGCTTAATAAAATGCTGATACCGGACAGTGTCGGTACTGGTGGTGATTCCCATACCAGATTTCCGCTCGGTATTTCCTTTCCGGCAGGATCCGGACTGGTGGCTTTTGCCGGCGCTCTCGGATTTATGCCTCTGGAAATGCCGGAATCAGTTCTGGTACGCTTTACAGGCAGGAGGCGGCCTGGGATAACAGTCAGGGATATGGTGAACAGTATTCCACTGGAGGCGATCCGCAGGGGGTTGCTGACCGTTGCCAAAAAAGGGAAAAAGAATATTTTTGCAGGGACCATCCTGGAAATTGAGGGAATTGATGACCTGAGTGTGGGGGAGGCTTTTGAACTGAGTGATTCTTCAGCTGAACGCAGTGCCGCTGCCTGTGCTCTTGCTCTGCCTGTTGAGCACGTTGTGGAGAATGTCAGAGATAATGTCAGGGTGCTGGAACAGCTTGTTGCTGACGGTTATGAGGATCATGAGTGTCTGCAGCGTCGGATTGGGGCGCTGCAGGAGTGGCTTGAAAATCCAACCCTGTTAAAACGGGATGATAATGCGGACTACCGGGCGGTACTTGAGATTGATCTTGCCGGGATAACGGAGCCTGTTCTCGCCTGTCCCAATGATCCCGATGATGTAAAAGTGCTGAGTGAGGTAGCCGGCACCGCGGTTGATGAGGCCTTTATAGGCTCATGTATGACCCACCTGAGCCATCTTCGGGCGGCAGCAGGTCTGATGGCGGACGGTTATGCTGAAAGTCGTGTCTGGATTGCCCCGTCCACCCGGCTCGATCGGGATATTATCAGGAGAGAAGGAGGCATGAGTGTTTTTGCCGGGGCTGGCTGTCGGGTGGAGATTCCCGGCTGCAGTCTCTGCATGGGTAATCAGGCAAGGGTCAGGCCGGGGAGTACCGTTATTTCCACCTCCACCCGCAATTTTGATAACAGGTTGGGTGACGGTACGCGGGTTTTTCTTGCCTCCACGGAACTTACCGCCATAAGCGGTATGCTGGGGAGAATTCCGGCAGTGGAGGAATATTTTGAGATCAGCAGATCAAAAGGGTAGAACGGTGGGAGCTCTTGTCCCTGCTGCCTGCGCAGTTACCACACCCCATGGATTGACAACCATACTTCTGCCATAGCAGATATTTTCTGTATTTGGCGATGATTTCACCGGCAGGGTCAAAGACCACTCCTGTATTGAATATATGTTTCCCTTCCCTCTCCAGAAAACTGCCGATATGGAATTACAGGAATACGCACAGGATAGAAAATCTTCTGCTGAACTGTTATCCTGAACGACTGTTCTTGGAGAAAACCGAATTTGATTACTACCGAACTGCAGTGTTACAGCGGGATATAAGTAAACGTCCACACTCGTGCTCCGCTGCGGGATTGTTTGCCGGTACCCCACTGCAACCTTTGCTGTCAGCTGAATTGGAAGAAGGTCATCTGCCGGCAGCCGAGTTTGAGTGGGGGATCAGGAAACAGAAAAAATATCAGTGCGATCCTGTTGACATCCTGACATGCGTTTTCTCTTTATTGACATATTTGAAGAAAACCGGAAAGGCGACAAAAAAAGCAACGCAGATAATATATTCAACTCCTTTGATATGGGTGTAAAAATCGACCAGGGTATGTACCGGTTTCACCATACCGCTGGCAACCAGGTACTGTCTTGCCAACTCGGTGACCTGCCAGTTGACCTGACTGAGACCTCCGATTATGGCGGCAACGGCCCACATGGCAAACAAAATTCCCGTGCCGACTATAAAGATTCCTGCTCCTTTTGTTTTACTGGCGTTCATGCTGTTCTCCCTTAACTGGTATAGATTTTATGGAAACCCGGTCAGGCTGGAATCTCCCAGCCTGACCGGGTTATATTCGGCTGGAATTTTTCTAAAATCCTGTGATTGCAGTAACGTATCCTTTCAACATTCCGATAGCTCCCACATTTGCCAGGCCGGCAGTCAGACAAGCTAAACCCCATACTCCAACCAGTGCCGCCAGTACTACACCAACCTTAAGGCTGAAACCCATTACTTCGTCATTGAGATCTATTTTAGTGTTGTCATTTATGATAGTTGATGATTTCATGATGGCCTCCTTGGCATGTGTTGGTTCTGATCTTGTTTTGATCTCTGTTTGCCTTTAATAATGCACTAGGCATGCCAGAAAACAAAATTAACTGCAATATATTGATATTACAAATATTAATTGTTTGTCGATAGTGGAGGCGATGGAATCATGGCAGATATGTCAACACAACTGTTGCATACTGAGATATATGTTCTGCAACACTTATGCACTAGTGTTGTATAGTGATGTGGATAGGTGCTGCGGCTGGGCAAAACACTTTTTCAGCTGATTTTCAAGGTGTTAGCAGGAAGCGATAGATGATGGTCTGATCTGCTTTTCTTGAGACCTGAAAACTACTGCCATGGTGGTTTAACAGGTCATGAGAAATGAGCTGGCGTATATCTGTTGCAGTATCTCTGTCGGATTCGCTCTGTTCCTCAGCGGCCGATTGCAAAATCATTTCCAGAACTATTTCATCCTCCTCCTGCAGATCTGTTTGGATCAGCAGCCTGGTAAACTTGCAGGATCCGAAATCCTGGGCCGGTTCGGGAATGATCTGTTCGGCCTGGAGGGCCATTGCCAGGAAGAGATCTTCTCCCGGAATTCGAACAGGTGGAAGGGATTCGACTCTGTTTAGCTCGATAATATGTGTTGCCTCAGGAAACTGCAGTTCCAGCCAGTTGATCAGTAGAGTTATTGTATCATCAACGGAAGTAACAGGGACTGTGTACAACTCCTGCACGGCTCGAATGTGAAGAACTGCGTCGGCAATTTTCCTGCCATCCTGCCAGAGATCCAGGATCAGTCCCTGATTTTCCTCTTCCTGCAGATCGACACTGGTTTCCTGATCTTTGAGGATCTGGGCACAGTTAATTATGCCATTTGCATAACTCATGATATTGTGGCACTCCCTTTTCGGGGGCAGTTCATTGAGTAAACATAGACTCATTAAACGGAGCTCCTCCAGGCTGAATTTCCGTCCGGGGAGTTCTTTTTGCGGGGATTTTGAAAGGTTGTTTTCCTCCTCTGAGTTCAAGCGGGAGAAGTTGACATAGAGGAGGAAAAGAAGTGTCGCTAATAGTACCGTCGCCATCGCAAGGGAGCCGCGGAGCAGGTTTTGTGCTGCCTGCTGCCGCTGCTGGATATATTGCCAGAAACCGTCATCAAACCGTTTTATCCGGTTGTTGATATTGCTCAGCATACGATAGATGGTAAGCTGTTTCTCCGTCCCGGATGGGCCGGTTGAAAGCAGTCGTATTCTGGCCATGAGCTTTGTCATATCCGCACGATTGACCAGCAGCAGCTTAAATTCCTCAGGAACCAGAGCCCGGCTCGCCAGACCGGCGCCTTCCCGGCCGATAAGGACCGCTTCGTGTGCCGTTTTTTCTTCATTGAGGCTGAGTCCGGCGAGTAGTTGTTCTGTTATATTTTCATTTAATTCTGAAAAATGGGCTCGCAAAAGTCTGCTTTCCTCCAGAA
>JAFDME010000050.1 GCA_019306075.1 Deltaproteobacteria bacterium
ATGGAAATCTGGGATATGGAACCGGAAGAGTGGCCGGAGGCTGTACTGGCTCATTTCAAGGATGTTGTTTCCGACCCTGCTGCCTGGGCAAAAAAATGTGTGGATGATTTTGGTGCGGATGCCATAGTTATTCAGCTTAAAAGCATTGATCCCAATGATAAGGACGCAAGTCCTGAATCTGCAGCTGAGACTGTCCAGAAAGTTCTGGATGCCGTGGACGTCCCTATAATAGTATGGGGTTGTACTTCGGTAGAAAAAGATGAAGCGGTTTTTAAAGTAATCGCCGAGAAATGTGAAGGACAGAATCTTGCACTTGGCCCCGTTGAGGAAAAGAATTACAAGGGCATTGGTGCTGCGGCGATGGGATATGGTCAAACCCTTATATCTTCATCTCCTATTGATGTTAACCTTGCAAAGCAGGTGAATATTCTCCTTGAAAATCTCGGTATGCCTATGGATAGAATCCTTGTGGATCCGACTACAGGTGGTCTGGGGTATGGTATGGAGTACACCTACTCAGTGATGGAAAGACTGAGTATGGCTTCCATGATTCAGGGGGATGAAAAATTGCAGTTTCCCATGGTAAATAATCTGGGAAATGAAGTCTGGAAATGCAAAGAGGCTAAACTGACAGTGGAAGAGGCACCTGTCCTTGGCGACCCTGAAAAACGCGGCATAATGATGGAGGCGGTTGGTGCTGTTTCCTATCTTTTGAGTGGTTCTGATATATTGATCATGCGTCATCCTGAGGCTATTCGTCTTACCAAGGAATTCATCGATGCCATTATGGAGGGCGGTTCTGTTATGGATTCCAAAGGAATTGCCAAGATCCTGGGAGACGTTGATATCGATTTTGCTGCACTCGCCCCCGAGCTTGATCTGACCATCAAAGAAGAGAAGAAAAAAGTGGCTCCTGCCAAGAAAGCGGCTCCTGTCAAAAAAGCTGCGGCTAAGAAGGCAGCTCCCAAGGCTAAAGCAAAATCTGCCAAGGAAGAACCAAAGGTAGAAGCTAAGCCTGTACCTGCTGTAGACCCTGCAGAGCAGGCCAAAGCTGAAGCAGAAGCCAAAGTCAAGGCAGATGCAAAAGCGGCTGCTGACGTAAAAGCTAAGGCAGAAGCTGAGGCTAAAGCCAAAGAAGAGGCTGCGGCAAAAGAGAAAGCTGATGCCGAAGCTAAAGCTAAGGCAGAGGCTGATGCTTTAAAAGCGGAAGTAGAGGCTCGTGAGGAAGAAGCCAGAGCACTTAAAGCTGCACGTGCCAAGGCACATAAGGCTCCGGAAAGAGAAGAGGGAGGAGATGAGATAGTCGTCCCTGTTACAGCCGCTGCTGTGCAGATGGATCAGCAGGAAAAAATCCTGTATATGTTAAATCAGATGCATAAGAGAGTGTAATAAAGATATCAAATCAGTGACCCCGGAACTTGTCCTGTTCTGTGTGACTGATTGATAATCTACCAATAACTTATGAGGAGGAACCTCAAATGGCAGAAGTGACAAATGATAAAGCTGTAAAAGCTCGTAAAATTGCTGATCCAATGGAAGCTACCATTGAACCGGCAACTCAGCAGATGATGGTGAGGGCAGCGGAACTTGATATCGAAACAGTTTTCGACCGGGCCGTAACAATGAAACCCTGTGCTATAGGTCTGCAGGGAATCTGTTGTAAGAACTGTGCTATGGGACCATGCCGTCTTCCCTTGCCCAAAGGTGGTATTCAGGGCGAAGATACAAGAAAAGGACTCTGTGGTGCTACTGCAAATACCATTGCTGCCCGTAACTGGGTCAGGATGATAGCCGGTGGTGCTGCTGCCCACTCTGACCACGGTCGCGGTGTCGCTGAAACTTTTCTGGCTGCTGCCAGGAAAGAGGCTAAGGATTACAGGGTTAAGGATCCGGCAAGACTCATCCAGATCGCACCCTATTTTGATGTAGCGACAACTGTTGAAGTAGATGGAGAAATCAAAGATAGAGATATTGATGAAATTACTCTTGAGGTCGCGGAAAAAGCAGTTCGTGAGTGGGGGAAACCTGAGTTAACGGCAAAGTACCTTAAAAGAGCACCGAAGCCTTTGCAGGAGAAATGGGCGAAACAAGGAGTAGAGCCGAGAGCTGTTGATAGAGAGATCGTGGAATGTATGCACAGAACCCTTATGGGCGTTGATCAGGATTATAAGAACCTTATGAAACAGGGTGTGCGTACCTCACTGGCTGATGGCTGGTGTGGATCAATGATAGGCACTGATCTTCAGGATGTGATGTTCGGCAGTCCTTCTCCAATTCAGGCTGAAGCTAATCTTGGAGTCATGAAAGAAGATCATGTTAACCTGATTGTTCATGGACATGAGCCGCTTCTCTCGGAGATGATTATTGCTGCTGCTCAATCCCAGGAAATGATCGATTATGCTAAAGAAAAAGGAGCAAAAGGCATTCAGCTGTCCGGAATCTGCTGTACTGCAAATGAGATGCTTCAGCGTCATGGTGTGCCGGTAGCTGGAAACTTTCTGCAGCAGGAATTTGCCATTATTACTGGTGCCTGTGATGCCATGGTAGTTGATGTCCAGTGTATCATGCAGAATCTTGCAAATGTGGCAAAATGTTTTCATACAAAACTGATTACCACCCATAAAATTGCCAGGATGGAGCAGGATAATGTCATCCATATTGAGTTCGATGAGCATTATGCCAGTGAAGATGCCAAACGTATTGTTAAGATGGCCATCGATAATTTTGAAAATCGTGGTGCCGAAGTAATGATCCCAAGGCATAAGAGTACTCAGGTTGCCGGCTTTGGTGTAGAGTCTATTCAGTACCATCTTGGCGGTTCTTTTCGTGGCAGCTGGTATACTTTGAATGATAATATTATCAATGGCCGTATTCGTGGTGTTGCCGGAGTTGTTGGTTGTAATAATGCCCGGACCAAGCACAATGAAGAGCATATTGTACTCATTAAAGAGTTATTGAAGAATGATGTACTTGTCGTGGTAACCGGTTGCAGCGCTATCGCTGCCGGCGTCCATGGACTGCTTACTCCTGAATCTGCTGCAGTGTATTGTGGCCCTGGTCTGGCTGAGGTTTGTGAGACAGTTGGTATACCGCCTGTCCTCCACGTCGGCTCCTGCGTTGATAACAGCCGTATTCTTTTGGCACTCACCGAGATGGTCAATGCCGGTGGTCTTGGTGATGATATCTCTGACCTGCCGGGTGCCGGAAGTGCTCCTGAGTGGATGAGCGAAAAGGCAATAGCCATTGGTCAGTATTTTGTAGCATCCGGTGTTTACACTGTATTCGGTTACCATCTGCCCATCGAGGGAGCTCCTGTTTTTAAGGATCATCTCTATAAGGATATGGAAGAGATGTATGGTGGTATGTGGGACTGTGAACCGGATCCGATCAAGCATGCCCATCTGATGATTGCGCATATCGATAAGAAACGTAAAGCATTGGGTATAGATAAGGCCCGTGAGCGAGTGCTTATGGATATGGCTGACAGACAAGCCCTGGGAATAGAATAATATAACCTAAAAACTGCTTCGGAGGATCGAAGATTTGTGGTATTGCGGGAAGATGATTTCCGGGGCAGCTTAAAGAAAATACATTATATAAATCCTTAGAAAAGGAGTAAAGCATGTCGAAATTAGTAGCGTTTGCGGCTATACAGGGTGGATATAAAGTTGTATCCCAGGTCGAAGGAGAGCTTGAAAAAGCTCTTCAGTCTCAGGATGCCAGCACAAAAATTGGTTTTCCTAATACTGCATATTATCTTCCGGTTATCTATTCTCTTACCGGTATAAAATGTGAGACTCTTGAAGATTTGAAAAAACCGATGGAATTTGCCCGGGGTCTTCTGCCGCCGCATATCAAAGGTGCAAACCATTTGCCGTACCTTGGACCACTTCTTGATGCCGGTATGGCCGGTATTTTTGCCTATGAGGTGAAGGAAGCTCTGCGGATCCTTGCTGAGCCCGATTTTTATATTCCAACTGAAGATCCTGATATTGAGGCAGGTAAAATCTGGGTAGGCCCTGCTGATGATACCATCCTCAGAAAACGTGGTGTTGAGTTTGTTGATGGTTCCGCTCCAGGTTTTGCAGCAATTGTTGGTGCTGCTCCCAATGCTGAAATTGCAAAAATGATCGTGGAAGATTACCAGAAGAAGAGTCTCTATATTTTCTGTGCTGCAAATCATAACGGCAAAACCTTGATAGAGCAGTGCCTTGAGGCTGGTATGCAGATCGGTTGGAACACACGTATCGTACCCTTTGGTCCTGATATCTCTTCTGCTGTTTTTGCTCTTGGTTTTGCAAACAGGGCGGCAATGGCCTTTGGTGGTGTTGAGCCAGGTGATTATCGCAAGATGCTGATGTACAACAAGAATCGCATATTTGCCTTTGTTAATGCTCTTGGTGATGTTGGCACTGAATGGGCGGTTGCTGCTGCCGGTTGTGTAAACTGGGGCTTTCCGACTCTTGCCGATACGGATATTCCTGAAATTCTGCCCACTGGTATCTGTACCTATGAGCATGTTGTGGCTAACGTTCCCCATGATGAGATTTGTCAGAAGTCCGTTGAGGTTCGTGGTCTGAAAATTAATGTTACTGAAATCGACATTCCCCTGGCTTTTGGACCTGCCTTTGAGGGTGAGCGCGTACGTGGTGGAGATCTCTACTGCCAGATGGGTGGTGGAAAGACCCAGTGTACGGAGCTTGTAAAGATGGCAGAGATGAATGAGATCGAAGATGGCAAGGTCACAGTGGTTGGACCTGATATCGGCGATCTGAAAGAGGGTGATGTGCTGCCTCTTGGTATCTCTGTGAAAATTGCAGGCCGTGAATTTCAGTCTGACTTTGAGCCGATTATGGAACGTCAGATGCATCATCTGGTGAATTATATTCAGGGAGTTATGCATATCGGCCAGAGGGATATCGCCTGGGTCCGTGTAAGTAAGTCTGCCGTTGAAAAGGGGTTTACCCTAAAAGATATCGGTGTTGTTCTTCATGCCAAATTTCATCAGGATTTCACCAAGATCGTCGATAAAGTTGAAGTTGTTCTTTATACCCAAAAGGAAGACGTAGATAAACTTACAGCACAGGCCAGGGAAGAGTATAAGACCCGTGATTCACGTGTTGATAACATGACCGATGAAGATGTGGAAACCTTCTACTCCTGCAGTCTCTGTCAGTCGTTTGCTCCCAGTCATGTCTGTACCGTAAGTCCTGAAAGAACTGGTCTTTGTGGTGCCTATAACTGGATGGACTGTAAGGCTGCCTTTGAGATCAATCCCGTAGGTCCGAATCAGCCCATTTTGAAGGGTAAGGTTCTCGATCCGGATCTCGGCAGGTTTCAAGGTGTAGACGAATTTATCAAAGTTGCCTCCAAGGGGGCAGTTGATTACTACAATTTTTACTCTATGGTTGAAGCCCCAATGACTACCTGCGGCTGCTGCGAATGTATCGCTGCCATGCTGCCGAGCTGTAATGGTGTTATGACTGTTGGTCGTGATTATACAGGTGAAACTCCTTCAGGTATGAAATTTACCACCCTGGCCGGAGTCATGGGCGGCGGACTTGCCTCTCCCGGTTTTGTCGGTCATTCAAAATTCAATATTACTCAGAAGAAATTCATCCTTGGCGATGGAGGCCTGCTGAGAATGGTCTGGATGCCGAAGGTCGTTAAAGATGAGATCAGGGAAAGATTGAACGCGAGAGGCGCCGAGATGGGTGTTGAGAATTTCGCCGATTTGATTGCCGATGAGACCGTCGGGGTGACAGAAGAGGAGATTCTGCCCTGGCTCGAAGAGAAGGGACATCCCGCGTTGAGCATGGATCCGCTTATCGGTTAGGTCCGGTAAACGTGCTGGCTGAGCGTATGACCGTGATGGAAAGAAACGTTGCGGTCATGCGCTTCGGGTTTTGAACTAGAAATAAGGAGATAACACAAATGGCGTTAACAGGAATACAAATATTTAAACTCCTGCCTAAAACTAACTGTAAGGAGTGTGGAGTTCCCACCTGCCTTGCTTTTGCAATGAATCTTGCTTCCGGTAAGGCGGAGCTTGATGCATGTCCCTATGTGTCAGATGAAGCTCGGGAGCAACTGGCAGAGGCCTCAGCACCTCCGATTCGTCCGGTAGTTGTCGGTAAAGGGGTACGTCAGGCAACAACCGGTGGAGAGACAGTTCTTCACAGGCATGAAAAAACTTTTTTTAATCCGACTCTCTTTGCGGGTATTATCACTTCAGATACTCCTGCTAACGAGGTTGAAGCAAAACTGAAAAGCTGGAACGCTCTCCAGTATGAGCGAGTTGGGTTGAATCTGCGGCCTGAACTGGCAGCATTAAAGGATGTTAATGGTGACAGCGTTGCTTTTGCTACTCTTGCAAAACTCATCGCTGAAACTTCCGAGTTTAACCTGGTTCTGATGAGTGATAAGGAAGATGTTATCAGTGCTGCAGTAGCCACGGCCGGATTTAAACGTCCTCTCATCTATGCCGCTACTGAGGCAAATGCTGATGTTTTTGGTCAGATTGCTCTAGACAACGATTTGCCCCTGGCTGTTAAATCTGATTCCATAGATGGACTCATTGCTCTTACTGAAAAGCTGACCGGTATGGGACTGAAGGACCTGGTGCTTGACAGTGGAGCCAGAGATATCAAGCAGTCCCTTGAGGATCAGGTTGCTCTTCGCCGGGCCGCTTTGAAGGCCGGTGATAAATCGCTTGGTTTCCCTACAATCACATTTCCCTGTGAGATGGCATCCACTATTGATATGGAAGCGCTTATTGCAGGAATGTTCGTAGCCAAGTATGGTGGAATTGTTGTTCTTTCTGATCTTACTACCGAAGTTATGTTCCCTTTGCTGCTGGAGCGGTTGAATATTTTCACCGATCCACAGAGACCTATGACTGTAACTGAAGGTATTTTCGAGATTGGTACTCCCGATGAGAATTCACCGGTTATGGTGACAACCAACTTCGCTCTTACCTATTTCATCGTTTCAGGTGAGATTGAGGCAAGCAAGGTCTCTTCATGGCTGCTGATTAAGGATTCTGAGGGACTTTCGGTTCTCACTGCATGGGCTGCCGGCAAGTTCGGTGGTGATGATGTGGGTTTGTTTGTTAAGAAATGCGGTATCATGGACAAGGTGAAGCATACCGAACTCATTATACCCGGCTATGCAGCTGCCATCGCCGGTGATGTTGAAGAAGAGCTTCCCGGCTGGACAATAACTGTTGGTCCAAGAGAGTCTGCTCATCTTGCCGGCTTTCTGAAGTCCCGCGAAGGATAGAATTTTGTTCGAATATCCAGCTGTTTTTACTTGGCTTAAAGGCTGGAGTTAAATGATAGAGGCGTAACCATGGCATTTCAGCGATGGTTACGCCGAATTTATAGTGAAACACTACCTAACCTATTGAGTTAAAGGAGAACAACTATGATTCTTTTTGGCGAAAGCCTGAACGTGATCTCCACAGTTATTGGCAAGGCATACAAGGAGCGTGATGCCAAGCCGATTCAGGAGGAATGTCTTGAGCAGCAGAAACTGGGAATGGATTATATTGATATCAACCTGGGACCTGCAAAAAAAGATGGTCACGAATTGATGCCGTGGGTGTGTGAAGTTGTTCAGGAAGTTGTTCCTGATATCCCTCTGCTGCTTGATACCTCAAATATTCAAGCTATTGAAGAAGGACTCAAGGTTCTCAAACCCGCCAGTAAACCGCATATTGTTAATTCTATTATGGCACGGCCTGAGCGCTATGAAGTTATGCTGCCCATGGCTGCTAAATATGAGGCGGATATCGTCGCTTTGATGTGGGGCCCTGATGGACTCCCTCGTGATGAAAATGAGCGTGCTGCTCTCTGTGTTGAACTGCTTTATGCAGCAAATGAGGCAGGTATCCCTAATGAGAAAATCTGGGTTGACGGCATAGTTACTCCGGTTAACATCCAGCAGGCTCAATGCGTCTCTCTTTTAAATTTTCAGATGATGCTTGAAGATATTGCCCCTGGATCCATGAGCACCTGCGGTCTTTCCAATATTTCCAATGGTCCTCCCGTTGAGCTCCGTCCTATACTCAACAACACATTTATGATTATGCTTGAGCGCTATGGTATGAAAGCAGTTATTTCAGATCCGCTTGATACCGAGCTTACCGATGTAGCCAAAGGCAGAAGACAGGATATCGTGGATGTGGTACATCAGGCTATGGATGGGGAAATTTCCGATCCCGGCAGTCTGTCAAAAGAACTTGCTGACTATGTTAAAACTGTTGCGGTAATTAACGGTGAGACTCTTTTCTCCGATTCCTATCTTGAAATTTAATAACAGCTGCTGACAGCTATACTTTTAAGAAGTTATGTTCGGGTTTTTTGGACCAGCTGGTAAAAGCCTCATTCCCTGCGGAATGGGGCTTTTTTTTTTATGCCAACCCGACAAGCCGGAAAACTTTCCAGGTGCCTTGGCTTTGACATTAACCAATTGAGTTAATTAAAACTTCAGGTTTTCTTGTTTTTTATTACAGCTTTTATGGAGCAAGGCACTAAAGATGTTTATCAGTATTGTCAGTCGGAAATAGAACTGTTTTGCGCAGGGAATCTGTGATTACTTAAAACTTGGAAGAGATATATTATGATCAAAAAAAAAATTGGGGAGCAATGGGTGTATGTTTTTGTTGCTGACCCGGGTTCAGATGAGAGCTTTCTTGGATTATATGATGCCACTAAAGATTGCAACTTTATTCCGGCATTTAGAAACAAAGAAGATGCCAATGACTGCTTTCTTTCCCTGCCCAAAGAAAAAGGGAAAAAATATGAGCTGCAGGTTGTTCATATTGAGGAGCTAAACGAGGATGCAGCACGAAACGGTTTTCTCGTTGCAATGGTGGACAGTGAAGGGAAAATTGTTGATTAGTGCCTTACTCCAGAAATTCTAGAAGAGAAAACAGGTAATAGGGGAAGAGGACAATTCCTTCTGCTGCTATATGAATTAAAAAAGGAGTGTTACATTGAGTTTAAAAATAGCCATAGGCGGTAAGGGAGGGGTTGGAAAAACTACTGTAACTTCTCTACTGGCCAGGTGTTTAGCTGCCAATAAAAAGAATCAGGTTATTGCCATTGATGCAGATCCGGTTGCCAATCTTGCTGCCGGTCTTGGAATTCCTGAAGATCAGCCTATAACACCCATCTCGGAGTTAAAGGAATTGATTGCGGAGAGAACAGGTGCACAGCCTGGTACTATGGGAGGATTTTTCACCCTTAATCCAAAAGTAGATGATATTCCGGAAAGGTTTTCCCTTGAAAGGGACGGAGTAAAGCTGCTGGTCATGGGGACGGTTCAGAGTGGCGGTTCGGGTTGTATCTGTCCTGAAAGTACTATCCTGAAGGCTTTGATGAATCACCTGGTTCTGTATAGAGATGATATTGTGGTTATGGATATGGAGGCAGGTGTTGAACATCTTGGGCGTGCCACTTCATCATCTGTGGACGCACTTGTTATTGTCGTGAACCCTGGAGCAAGAAGCCGGGTGGCAGCTGAGAGAATCAGGAAACTTGGCAGGGATATCGGTATCAAAAACATTCTTGTTCTTGGAAATCGGGTCAAAAATGAAGAGGATGAAAAGTTGATTCGGGATTCACTTGATGATTTTGAGATTTTAGGTTTTCTGCCCGAAGACCAGGAAATTGTTGACGCTGACAGAAGTGGTATTCGTCCATTTGAAAGTGTGGACGAAATTCCTCAGGCTGTTTTTGATATAGTCAGCAAACTTGAAAATATGAAAAATAAGAGTTGACCTGTTGAGACATGGTATTGTTTAACGGTAGATATAGCTGGGACGGTACCAAAAAAGATGGAAGGGATCCGATCACCTGGTTTCCCGGTGCCTATGACCTGAAAATATTTGATCGGAATGCAGATGGCGGGGATGGGATCATACATTTGAAACGCTTTATCTGCGTTTACTCGAGAACGGGGGAGGGACAGTCTATATCAGTTAACCCCGAAAAATTTGCAAAACAGATATGCCATGAGTTTTCCCTGGATCTTGAGAAGGTGCTCTGGGTTGAGGATCTGCTCACCGAAAAAGATCGATATATTATTGTTATGTTTAACAGAAGTCGACAAATGGGAGGCACTTTTTTTTATGAAGTTGTCAAGCGGCAGCCTTTTGTCGCTGAAAAAAAACAAATAGAGCTGGAAATTGAGGCGTTGGGTCTATTATGAGCCCCCGTTTATCTATGAGGCGTATATAGCCGGCATTTTTCTTCATTTAATCCATAACCTTTCTATGAATTATGGCAACAGAAAAAGAGAAAATAAAATTGAAGTTGCAGGAGCTTGAAGAGGCAATTGCAGAAACCAGGAAGCGGTTGCCTGCGCATTCGGTTAAGCCTCCTGTAATGATGGATCTTCTGGATCTGGAAGATCAGCGGGATGAGTTCCTGGCAAAATTGTCGAAGTGAGGCTGTCTGCAGAGTACAACTGTTCTGAAAGATCCTGGTGATTTTTTTTTCTCTCGCAGAATATTTGACTTTCGGATAAGTTGTTGCGGTAGCGTAATTGTGACAATCTCGTAAAGAGGTCATTCGAAATTTTAGATGGCCAGGCGCCATCAATTGTTTTTTTAAAAAAAAGGAGAAAGAACTATGTCTGATACACATTGTCCCGGGTTTGAAAGCAACAAAACATTGAGTGCCTGTACTGTTAAGTGTCCTGAGTGCGGTAAAGAGTGGGAAATATTTTCTGACGAGGTTAATAAATCTGCCAAATGCCCTGCCTGTGGTGCTGCAGTTGATGCTAAAGCGAGTTGTGAAAAGAAGTAAACAGATCGGTTTCATCTCTTAAAGCTTCGGCAGCAATGTGGCCTGTATTGCTGCCGCAACTTTATCGCTTGCCCCTTAAAACTCTTGTTTCGGTTATCACAAAATCAAGGATTTCATCATGGGGTTGAAGCGGGGCTTTTTCAATGATCTGCAGATCAAAGGCGAGGCCTACTCTTACTGCCCCGGGGATGGAGGAAACGAACCGGTCGTAATACCCCCCGCCATAACCAAAACGTCCGCCACGCTTGTCAAAGACCGATCCCGGCAGTAGAATCACATCGATATCCGCCGGATTAGCCTTTTGCTGAAGACAGAGTTCTTCGTTTGGTTCAGGAATATCACAGTAACCGGGTACCAGGTCCGACTCCGGATTGGTTATCCTTATGGCATCCAGTCTCTTTTCTTTTATACGGGTTATCGGTACTGTGACAATTTTGCCTTTATTCAGCAGACTATTGATCAGTTCCAGTGTTGCAACTTCACTGCGAAAGCTTACATAGGAAAATATATTTTTGGCAGTGATGATTTTTTCAAGACCAAGCAGGTTGTCCTGAATAGCTCCGCTTTTTTCCTTAATTTCAGCTGCCGTTAATCTGTTTCTTGCAGCCAGGATCTCTTTTCGTAATTGAGATGAATCTGTCATCTGTCCCTCCTTTTTCATTATTTTAAATGCTACTGGTGATGACCTCGTATATCGGACTTTTTACGACGCCATCACTGGTTATAATCGCTGTATTATGTAGAGATAGGTCGGAAATCTGCTCAAAACTTTTAATCGATTGAACTCAAAGAGTCGTTTGCGTGATGGTGCGCCAAATTTTAAAGGGGAGAGGTATACCGTCCCTTTTGGTTTAACATGGTGCTGCGTATCACGAATAAGCTCCAGCATGGACGGGTAATGTTTTTCGGGCAATCCGTCACCGTGGACGAAATTGACGGTCACCTCAATGTTGCTGTGTTTTTCATTGATATCCTGCACAAGCAGAAAGGTGTCTTTGATTTGTGCAGCAGTGAGCGGTTTACCCAGAAGGTCAAGTGTTTCCTGATCGGCAGATTCCAGTCCGATATTAATGTATTTCAGGCCGGGGAGTTTATCTAGTTTAAGGAAAAACTGTTCACTGCAATTCTGCAGCGAAGTTACCGAACCGAACATAAAGATGAAATTTCCTTCGAGAAACGACTCTTTAAAACCAAATATGTTATATGATTCTTCTATACTGTAATGGAGAAGATCGGGATTTGCCATCAATCCATCGTGGTCGCCGAGATAAACCGCATTGTAATTCTGCAGATCATTATTGAAATGTTCTTTGAGCTGGGATAGCTGGGTATCAATTTCACTTTTGCTTTTGGTGGTGAATGGAGTCGAATTCTTTACCCTGCAGAATTTGCATTTATAGAGACATCCTTTGGCAACAGTCAGGGGGATAAGGTTGTAGTCAACATGCCTTGCATCGGGGGGCAATACACTGACCCGTCCGTCGATATATGAAAAAAGATTCCTGGCTTTTCGGGCAAGAACTTCCGGGCTGTTTGTCAGGCTGTTTTGCAGGAAAGCATGAATAGGTTCCGGCAAATCGGTAAGGTTTGAACTTATCTCACTGAGTATGGTGTACCACTGATTCACTATCCGGTGAACCTCACTGCCGGCAAAAGGATCTCCTCCCAGCATATTATTGGTCGGGTACTGCAGGTTCGGCAGATAGTATTCCCCTGTTGCTTCAAAAACACCGGTGTACCCGCCGGTGGAATAATAAACCCAGTCATTGCTGCATCTTCTCTTCAGCCACTCATGGGGATGGGTCCATTCCATACCTTTTCCCCTGGCCCGTATTATCTCTCCGTTGAGGTTGAAATGGAGGATAATGGAGTCAGTTTCAATCTCTGTGAAGTGTCCGCAGTGGATGGGAAAGCTCATTTTTGAATATCTTGAGCCTCCTTTTTTATCCAGTGTTATTCGACATATATCTGAAACATAACGTGTTGTCATGACGGTGTGAAATAGAGCAGGTTAAGGGCCGAGGAATGTCTCCCCGCTGCAAATAGTCTCTGTTTGAACTTTCAAGTGGCTGCAGATATCATTTTTGGCCTGCAGTGCTATCTGTTTTCAGTTTGTGATAGTTACAAAACCGGTTTGTGATTGTCAATTCCTACAAATATATCTTTTTCCCAAGTTTATCGACGATACATGTGAAAATTCTGTAAAGTTATTGGAAACGAGTTGGATATTAGGGTATAGTAGGAAAATTTTGATTCTGGAAAAACAGTACATTGGGTGTAGGTATCAAAAAAGCAGTGTTTTTTTCTGCGGTCATTTTTTGGTCTACCCATGTCAGATATATCAAATTTACAAATTACAGTATTGCATGGCAAAAAGGGAATTTCGACGCTCTTTGTTTGTGAGCTCACACAGCAGGAGTGAACTATCATCTTTTACGGGGTATGTGTATGGACAAGCAGATGACTGAAAAGCTGGAGGCGATGCACCAGAAATGTGTCGCCAATGAGGACAATATTATCACTGTTCTGCAGGAAATTCAGAATGAATTTGGTTATATACAGGAGGAGGTTGTAAACTGGTTTGCCGATCGGTCCAATATTCCTGCCTCCCAGTATTACGGTGTAATTACCTTCTATTCCCAGTTCCACCAGAATCCTCGGGGTAAAAACATAGTTACTTTCTGTTGTGGTACTGTCTGTCATGTGAAAGGTGCCTCCCGCATCATTTCGAAAGCCAGAGAAGATCTCAAACTGAAAAGTGACCAGAAGACTACCAGGGATATGCAGTTCACCATGGAGAAGGTCAATTGCGTAGGTGCCTGCAGTATTGCACCGGTTGTTCTTGTTAATGGGAAGGTGTTTGGAAAGGTTACTCCAAATAAAATGGTGAAGAGCCTCAAAGAGTATAAGGAATAAACCATGAACAGCGAAATTACTGTCAATGTGTGCATGGGCACCGGCGGCATCGCAGCTGGTGGTGACCTGGTTATGGAG
>JAFDME010000051.1 GCA_019306075.1 Deltaproteobacteria bacterium
TTTTCTTTTTTCCTGATGATTACACTCTCCAGTGCTGCAGTTGAACAGAGGGGTGGTGCCACCATAGAGGAGTTGACCGCCACAACGTCGGAGAACCATCTCATTCTTTTTTGTATTCTGGAAAACAGCTTTACAAAGGAAATGATAGAAGTGCTTCACAGTGGCATTCCTCTTCGCTTCACCTTCCATATCGAACTGCATAAAACAGCCGAGAACTGGCCCGGAGAACTGATGACCGCCCTCTCTTTGCAACATACCATGGTATATGACACTCTCAAAGAGAGTTACAGGGTGACACTTGAAGAGGAAAAAAACAGGACCTACTCATTTCGCTCTCTCTCTGAAGCTGAAAAGGCAATTAATGAAATTAATGGAGCGAAAATAGTAGAACTTTCACAACTGATCCCGGATAAACTGTACAAGCTCATGGTCCGGGCTGAGATCTACCGAAAGACTCTGCCTATGGGTCTTCGGGATGTACTTCCATTCTTTTCCTGGGGCGATGTGGAAACTGACTGGCATACTATCGAATTCAGATACTGATATTTATGAAAGGCCTTCACAGCAACTGAAATGAAACAGACTCTGCCAGTGGAAAAAACCTCCAACAAAAGGCGATACAGCGCTAAACAGCAGCACCAGAAACGCACACTGATCAGATGGACGATTCTCTTCTGCATTCTGCTCATCCCCATTTTTATCTGGATTCAGAAATTGCTGCTCAAGGAAGAGCTGGATCTGCCCTTCGACAACAATATTCTCATCTTTGCTCTTATCAATATCAATCTGCTCCTGGTTCTGTTTGTTCTCTTTCTTGTGCTGAGAAATCTGGCGGAACTCCTCTTTGAAAGAAGAATCAACAAACTTGGTAGTAAGCTCAAGACCAAACTGATTGCCTCCTTTCTTTCCCTGACCCTCATACCCACCATTCTGCTGTTTTTTGTTTCCCTGCAGTTTGTCTCCACCAGCATGGATTACTGGTTTAATGCCAGCATTGAAGACTCCCTGACAGAATCATTGAAACTCGCCCAGTCCCTTCTTTATGAAAAAGAGGAGCAGGTTACCCAGATGAGTAAAGGGATAGCGGAGCGCCTTCAACACCTGGAGATGTCCTCCTACACCTCTGAAACCATCAGCAAGACCCTTAAAAATATCCTCAGTTTCAATACCATAAACGGCCCTGACAGTATCACCCTTATAACCAGCGACAAAAACCTGGAGATAACCGTTCTTGGTCCGGCGATCCGCAGTGTGGTTCTGCCGAAGATTCCACTGAAACTGATCCAGCGCGTGAAAAAGCAGCAGAGCAGAGAGACGTTGATCCAGGAGATCAGCAAGGGAGACCTGGTACGATGTGTGGCAGAAATCCAGTTAGGCAATAAGCAACTCGGCAGTGCAATCCTCAGCACGTCGCTGCTTATAAAAAAGGACAGGCTTGCCAGGATGACCAGGATTTCGCAGGGAATTGAAGGATACAGACAGCTCAAACACTTCAAGGAACCATTTAAATTCTGGCTGCTGATCATTCTTCTTATCGTCACCCTGCTGGTTATCTTCGCAGCCATATGGTTTGGCGTCTATATTGCCAGAGGCATAACCAATCCCCTGGAAGCGCTGGTTCTGGCCACCCAGCGGGTAGCTGAAGGTGATCTTGAGTTTGAGATGGAACGAGACTCGAATGATGAAATGGGCCTATTGGTCGACTCCTTCAACAGGATGACGATTAACCTCAATTCAAGCAACAAAAGTCTCGCAGAAGCCCACGCAGCACTGCAGTTAAGCTCCCAGGAGAGTGAACAGCGGCGCAGGTATACCGAGATCATACTGCAGAACGTATCGGCGGGGGTTATTTCACTCGATGAAAACGGCCAGATTACCACTATCAACCGGTTTGCCGAATCATTGCTCAATATTGACAAGACCCTTTTCATCGGCCTTAATTTTAATGATGTTCTGCCTCCCTATCAGGCTGCCATTGTCCAGAATTTTATTGACGAACTGCTCAATACGGGAAAAATTACAATCGAGCAGCATATCAAACTGGATGTACTGGGAAAAAACTATTCCCTGCTGATAAACTTTACGAGGCTCGAAGATGAGATGGTGAATCCTCTCGGCTTTGTTCTGGTATTCGATAATCTCACCAAACTTGAAAAAATGCAGCGAATGGCTGCCTGGCGTGAAGTTGCAAGGCGCATTGCCCATGAAATTAAAAACCCCCTTACCCCGATCCAACTTTCCGCTCAGAGACTTCGGCGACGATACCCTGACATTCTTACTGAAAAAAATAGCGTTTTTGACCAGTGTACAAGCACAATTATTACCCAGGTTGACGAACTCAAAAGACTGGTCAGTGAATTTTCACAGTTTGCGAGAATGCCCAAAGTGCAGAAGTCTCAAAACAACCTGACAGAACTGGCAGAAAACACACTTATCCTCTACAGGGAAGCCCACAAACACATCCATTTCAAATGTACCGAGACCGAAGCTGTGCCAATTTTCAGTTTCGACAGAGAACAGGTAAAACGTTGTCTCATTAATCTCATTGACAACGCAGTTGCAGTTTTGCCCGATGGAGGTACTATACAGATCGAACTTTCTCCGGACACAGAGGTGGAAAATATATTTATCAGAGTATATGACAATGGTCCGGGGATCTCAAAAGAGGACAAACTGAAGCTTTTTGAGCCCTATTTTTCAACGAAAAAAACGGGTACAGGTCTTGGTCTGGCGATCGTCTCTACAATTATCTCAGACCACAATGGATATATCCGGGTACAGGATAATGAACCAAAAGGATCTATTTTCATAATTGAACTCCCCCTCCGGAACAGAGGGGAACAGCAGAAACTGTAGGCGAAAACCACGCCCCTACTGACCAGTTTCTTAAGGTAAATTTAAAAACCGCAAAGAAAAACTTTGAAAAAGAATATTTCCGGCAAAATCTGCACAAAAAACATAAGGCTTATAAAACAAATAACATTTATTAAAGGAATCATTCACTATGCTATTTCCGGACTACAGGCCCAGACGTCTCCGCAAAAATGAAGCATTTCGATCTCTTATCAGGGAGACCCGTCTTTCCCCCTCCCAGCTCATATATCCTCTTTTTATAATACCGGGTAAAAATAAAAGAGAGGAAATCACCTCCATGCCGGGTGTTCACCGGGTCACAGTAGATCTGCTTGAAAAAGAAGCTGAAGAGTGCCTGAAGCTAGGTATAAATGGCGTTATTCTCTTTGGTCTGCCGGACAAAAAAGACGGCATGGGCTCAGGGGCCCATAAAAAGGATGGCATTATTCAGACTGCAATCAAAGAGTTGAAGAAAAATACACCGGATCTTCTGGTGATAACGGATGTCTGCCTCTGTGAATATACTGACCATGGCCATTGCGGCTGTATAATTAACAGAGAAGTAGACAATGACGCCACCCTCGAGATTCTTGCAAAAACCGCCCTCTCCCACGCCCAGGCGGGTGCAGATATGGTTGCCCCATCTGATATGATGGACGGCCGGGTTGGCGAAATCAGAATGACCCTGGATGAAAACAGTTTTGATCACATACCGATCATGTCATATGCGGTTAAATATGCATCCTCATTCTACGGTCCGTTTCGGGAAGCCGCCGACTGTGTACCACAATTCGGCGACAGGCGCAGCTACCAGATGGACCCGGCAAACAGCAGGGAAGCTCTGAGAGAAGCTACCCTGGATGTGGAAGAAGGAGCCGACATTCTGATGGTAAAACCGGCAGTAGCCTACCTTGACATTATTTCAAAATTGAGAGACGAATTTGATCTGCCCATTGCCGCCTACCATGTAAGTGGTGAATATGCCATGATCAAGGCTGCAGCGGAAAAAGGGTGGATTGATGGAGAGCGGGTGATGGCGGAAACGCTTCTTTCCATAAGAAGGGCTGGAGCTGATATTATAATCACCTATTTTGCCAAAGAGATGGCAAAACTGTTAAAGAACAGCCGGTAAGAGTGGTTGCTTTCAGCTGCCTGAGATCTGCACCGCTGAAAGTTTCCTGCGGACCCAGAAATACCAGGCAATACACGTGCCAACAGCCCCAAGCGTGTCCGCAACTACATCAGCCGCGCTGACGGAACGACCGGGTATAAAGGACTGGTGAAACTCATCCCCGAGCCCGTATATGAGACAGATTGCAACTGTTGCCAGCAAAAATGTCACTGTTCTTCCATTCCTTAATTCAGGCTGAAAGGCGTAGAGGACAGTGCCCGCCAGCAGAGCATACACCCCCATGTGGGCGATTTTGTCAAATCCGGGAATAAACGAAGGCATATAGAGGCTGTCTCCCGGCTGATGGGAGAGAAAAAAAATGATTCCCATGACAACAGTCATGGGAATCAGTCGAACTGCCTTTATTTTTAATCTTTTCATACCATTTGATCATCTGCTCCCCCTAAGAGGTGGGCAGATGAACCTGGTCCAATTGCTCTTTAGTAAACTTTTTCCTGATCCGGCGAACAGCTGCATTAATCTGCTGTGAGGGGGCATCTACAAGCAACTGCACACTTTTGTCTAAGTACGCAGTAAGCTCCAGCTGTTTCTCCCTGAAAGCAAAAGTGTGACTCCAGTTTACCTCGATAGTCTCGGAAGTCTCATCTATGGGAGGTTCAAGAGCAACTCCATCCCTGGCCACCTGGATACAATCACAGTCGGTCATCTCAAGCACCCATGCGTCCCCCGCCACAGTCGAATAAAAGAAAAAAACACCAAGTTCACTGCTTTCCTCTTTTTTCTCCACAGCCCTCTGCTGAATGTTCCTGACACTCTTCATCAGGGTAATCTTCATTTTCTGCTCCGGTGATGCAGGAGACGGTATATTTTGATCCCTGCGACCACAGCAATGCTTATATTTTTTACCGCTGCGACACGGACACTTTTCATTTCTGCCAATTTTGGCCATCTATTCCACCATCTGTAAGTAAAACACTTTACCGGGTTATGAGCACTTGCTGTAGCCGCAATCATGGCAGGTCTCACATCCCTCTTCAAAACGGAGGGTACCACTGCACTCGGGACAGGTTGAAGCGAATCCGTTCTGTGTTCCGGCCATAAAAGATTTGAACAGTTTACTCAATTGTGCCGGCAGGTCAAGCATATGTCCACTGGACCTGTCAAGCTGTTTGATAATTTCGTCCATGGGAACATTAAAGCGAAGGGCCAGCGAAACAAGGCGACAGGTGGTAGTCCACATGGTTGATTTATCTTTAAGATCAACCCGGTTATCAAACGGAAATTTGGCAAAAACTTCCATCGGTTTCTCATTCTCATCAAAACAGACAATAATGTATACCGACTTCTGATGCTGGTCTTTCACCCTGTACCTTTTGGCATCAAGGGTATCAGGAAGAATTCGTTTTGCCGGTCCATGCTCAGAGACAAGAGCCGTTCCACCCTCACTATCAGATTCCTTGCTGTTCAGAACCTGTGAGTCCCTCGAGCCATCACGATATACAGTCAATCCCTTGCATCCAAGTCTGTAGCCGGTAATATAAGAAAACCGAACTTCATCCCGGGTGGCAAAAGCGGGCAGGTTAATGGTTTTGGAAATAGAAGAATCGACACCACTCTGCTGCAATATGCCCTGCATCCTTATATGATCCTCCGGGCTTATATCCTGCGCGGTGCAGAACACCTGCTGCCATTTCTCAGGAATCTCCGGGTGTCCAATTACTGTGCCACCGTCGGCAACTTTGCTCATAAGTTCATCCGAATAAAAACCCTCCTCTCTGGCAATCCGCTCAAAATGCTTATTCACCATGATCAGCCTGTCATCGTCCATCACATGCTTCACCATTACTATAGAAAAATATGGCTCACAACCTGAAGCACAATCAGCAATCATCGACACCGTACCTGTGGGCTGAATCGAGGTAAGAGCAGCATTCCTTCGTGGAAGATAATTGTTAATGGAGGGATCATATGCAGGAAAAACCTCCTTTTCTTCCGCCAGCAATACTGAACACTCCTCCGCCGCATCCCTGATAAACTGCATGATCTTTCCCGCAACTTCCCTGCCCTCTTCACTTCCATAGGGAATTGCCAGTTGGATAAGAAGATCATGTAACCCCATTATCCCCAGACCAATCTTTCTGGTTTTCAAGGTCATCTCCCCTATTTCAGGGATGGGAAACCGGTTGCAATCGATTACATTGTCTAGAAAGACAGTGGCTGTAGTAACAACACTTTTCAGTCTGTCGTAATCAACCTCCCCCTCCTTCACGAAATTAGCCAGATTAACAGAACCAAGATTACAGCTCTCATATGGCAGCAACCACTGTTCTCCACAGGGATTGGTGGCCTCAAAATTACCAAGCTGAGGAGTAGTATTGCTCCTGTTTGCAGTATCTATAAACAGAACCCCTGGTTCACCGTTGTGCCAGGCAAGATCTATTATCTTTTCGAACACACCGCGGGCATCCAGGCTCTTCACCACCTGACCGCCAGACGGTTCGATGAGATCAAAATCGACACCATCCTCCACCGCCTGCATAAAGACATCAGTTACAGCAACACTGAAATTGAAATTATTAAACTTGTCCGGATTTTCTTTTGCTGAGATAAAGTCAAGAATATCGGGATGATCAATCCTTAACACCCCCATATTCGCTCCGCGGCGTTTTCCACCCTGTTTAATGGTTTCTGTTGCAGCATCAAAGACGGCGGCAAAAGAAAGGGGACCGGAAGCCACACCCTGGGTTGAGCGGACGGAGGCATTTCTTGAGCGGAGACGGGAAAAGGAGTACCCGGTACCGCCTCCGGTTTTATGAACAAGGGCACCATTGCGTATTGCCGTAAAAATACCATCCATTGAATCTTCCACCGGCAAAACAAAACAGGCCGACAGCTGGCCTATCTCGGTTCCGGCATTCATCAAACAGGGTGAGTTGGGAAGAAAATCCATATAATAAATCATATTGAAAAATTCCTCTCTCAACCGGTCATACCTGTCTGCTTCAGCATCCACTCCAGCCACACTGTCAGACACGCGACGGGCAAGAGTTTCCCATGTTTCCACACACTTTCCTTCGGAATCTTTCAGATAGTAGCGTCTGGCGAGTACAGTTTCTGCTGTGGTGGTCAAAACCTGCTTGGTTAAATCGGGTGTCATTGATCTCTTCTCCGGATAGTACAAAATATAGTTCGGTTTTTTATTGTTTACCCTGTGCTGACAGCAACCGCACAGTTTCAGAAGAATTGCATAAATTTCATAAAAACTTTTCTGAAGTAAGGTACTGAAAAAGGCGCAGGCCAACGAGAAAACCGACCCGACAGGAAAGGTTTTGAGACTCTTTTCTCGTTAATCATGCCACCGGTTTATACACTACATTTATGACACACTCAAGAGATATCTACAACATATAGTATTATTTCAACAAATCACCTAAAACAGCAGAGTTACAGAATGGATTTATTTTTTCAAGTTATTTTTGTTTTTTTATTCTGCCTTTGCCATGCGCGCCTGAGCACTTTCAAGGATGCGTGATGTTTCCACTATGGCCCTTGTATGACCACTGCTTCCCACCTTACCGGCACGATCAAATACCTGAATATCAAAAGAGTGCAACTTTCCCTCCAGCCTCAGATAAGTTGCCACAACTTTCACCTCCTCACCCACCGGTGTAGGAGCAAAATGTTTCAACTCAACACCGACACCAACCGAAAGTTCACCCGATTTCAACAATGGCTTCATCACCCTGGCAGCAGTTAGTTCCATCAGGGCGAGCATCCTTGAAGTTGCAAAAACCTGAGGGAACTGATCTTCGCTTCCGAGTGCCACCCGGTCTGCAAGATCACTCTCCTGTACCGTGTAAATGAGTTCTCCTGTTGTTCCACTCTCCATATAACACCTCGCATGTTTTATTTAACCAACCTTGAGACGAAGGATCAGTACCTCCGTAAAATTCTACAAAAAAACCAGGAAACAAGTACAAACTGCAAAAGAATTTTCAGGGTAAAAAAAACGAACATGCCGATTCCGCTTACGCAGTCACAGCATATCCGCTCATAAATATCAGAAAAAAAACCGATACAGAGATCAGCATGAGCTGACCAGCAAACTTTTAGAAACGAAATCTCAAACCCAAACCAAGCCAGCCAATCTTCAAAACTACCCCAGGGCCACATCAAGAACCATCATTATAGAGAAACCAGCCATAGTCGCCATTGTTACCAGGTCAATATTTTCATAGTTCCTCTGAGACTCCGGGATCAGCTCCTCCACCACAACAAAAATCATGGCGCCAGCAGCAAAACAGAGGGCATAGGGTAGAATGTTCTGCATTCGCAGCACAAAGAGAGCTCCGATAACTCCGGCAACAGGTTCAACCAGTCCGGAAGCCTGGCCCATAAAAAAGCTCTTTCCCTTACTCATCCCTTCTCTGCGCAGAGGAACCGAAACAGCGGTTCCCTCGGGAAAATTCTGAATCCCGATACCGATGGCCAAAGCAACAGCACCCCCGATTGTAGCTGATGGCAGACCGGCGGCAACTGCCCCGAAGGCAACACCTACAGCCAACCCTTCAGGAATGTTATGCAGAGTTATAGCAAGCACCAGCAGAGTGGAACGCTGCCAGGAGGTCTTAATTCCCTCACTTTTATCGACACTTAAGCCAGGATGAAGATGGGGCAGAAACTTGTCTGTCAGCCGCATAAAAACACCGCCCCCCATAAATCCGATAACAGCGGTTAGCCATGGGATATGTCCCAGCCCCTCCGCCATCTCAATGCCGGGAGCCAGAAGGGACCAGAAGCTTGCCGCAATCATTACTCCGGCAGCAAATCCAAGCATTGAGTCCATCAATTTAGGATTAACAGATTTTGTAAAAAAAACCACGGCAGCACCAAGGGCGGTAACTGCCCAGGTAAAGAGTGTTGCCAGAAGCGCCTGGGTAACAGGATGAAACTGCAATATAAATTCTGTCATAATCTCTACCTGATAAAGTTATCGAAACTACCTGGAGGGGGGCTCCCTCTTTGCCCCAGGTTACTTTTTACTGTCAGCTCAGACTGGCGGTACAAACACACCCGCCGGCCAGGAGGATGTGAAAATCGGCTCCCCGAAATTATACTGAACCAGACGATTGCGCAGCTCCAGCAACTGGCCAACCAGCCGAGGTTCCACCCTGGCATAGGCACCCTCATCGGTAACACGCCTGACCACAATACCAAGCAGTTCAGTGATGGCGTTCCCCACTGAATTTTGACTGATTGTGACGATCAACCGACCGGAATCATCTCTGTAGAGCAGCTGTTTATATGCCGGCCTCCAGCGGATTTCATTGGCAAATTTAGGATCTTCCAGAACCTGGAGCCGCATGATACGGGCTGCGCGGTGAAATTCACTGTTAAACAGGAGCACATCCTCCACCTGGTCGGGATAAGTCGCCTCCAGAGCAACCTGCGTATTATCTGAAGCAACCAGGGTAAAAAAAGCGCGGTAAAAATCAAGAAAACCGCTGAGTACCATATCATACTCCCTCCAGAATCTTCCTGAATCCAGGGCGTCTATCCCGCCCTTCACCTCCCAGCTGGGGAGCCCCTGCGGATATCCCGTAGCCTTGATCCGAGCCTCATCCTGGGCCAGTGGCTGCAGAATTTTGAGATCAAGTACCTCAAAGAAGCGCAGATAAACATCGTTCAAAAATTGCAGGAAAATACCGTTATGCCCACTGTCCGTGAGGTTTGGATCGTCATCCGCGGCAAGAGGTGCCTCTGCCAGTTCCTCATTATCAAAAACCATAAAGTGATTATGGATCATCCTGATACTTGGCACACCCGGTTTTCCCAGAGGCCAGGTAGCATCAAGACTTGCCTCCCCGCAGAAGAGAAGATACTTTTCGGGATCAGGATATTTTTCATACATATAGCGAAGAACAACCTGGGTCATCCGGCTGAAGACCAGATTTTCCCGTCTGTTCAGCTGATCGCGCCGCACCGGACGACCAAGAGGGTCAAGAATTCGCTGGGAAGTATCATGAATAATTGAGGTATCAAAAATATTGGAATGACCAATAGCCTTGCGATATAAAAGAAAACCTTCAGGTGTGCGCAGAAGACCATTTTCCCGGGCCAGATGACGCAGGTTACAGGGACTGTTAAAGAACTCTGTCGGTGTCACACCTTCAGGAATATCCAGAGGGAGACGACGATGGGGCGTTGTGACCAGACGGGGCTGAGCTTTCATGATTTCTCTCATGTAAAGATATAATACGGCTTGATTTCAAAGATAATCAACCGGCGATACGCAGACAAGAACCCATCCACGACTATATCCACACCAGAGAACAGAATCAAACAGAATATACAGACTGGTGAGGAAACGGATATCGAATCCCCTCCCGTCCATACAGATAAGCCTGCATAAACTGAAACAGTTCTGGACAGATATTGGTAGCCGGAGGATCACTGCACTGCGAGACAGCTGATGATAGGATTTGTCTGTTCCAGGGTAAAAACAGCGGATTGATTTGCAATATTTACCACAATGTATCAGCTGGTTGCCATCTTTGCTTCTCATAGAGATGTTTTTTTCAGATGGAGCGGTTATGAAGTAGACATATTTCCATTTTGAGATATATTGATCAACGGGAAGGTAATATAAATACTTATTTTTGGGAGGTAGCTATGAAGTACTTTGGGTTGGCAGTAGTATCACTGACAGTACTGATGTTTTCCATGCCTGCAAGGGCTGTAACATCAAAATGCGAAGAGTGTCACGCAAAACTGACACCAGGGATAGTAAAAGACTTCAACAGGGGTGTTATGTCAGAAACCTTGACCTGTGCCAACTGCCACGGGGAAGGCCACATGAGTGCCGACGATGTGGCGAAAGTCAAGTTGCCGACCATAGCTACCTGCCAGGAATGTCATGAAGATCAGGCTGGACAATATTTGGACGGTAAACATGCAAAAGGCCTTCTGCCCATCACCGCTTTTCCCGGATTTGCACATAAGCAGCCCAAAGCATTTATAGCCGGCCAGAAAGGCTGCAACGGCTGCCATAATCTCGGCATTGTCGATGAAAAAACAAAAAATGAAGGGCTGGCGGGTGAATTCAGGGCCCATTACAAATATGGCATGGACTGCCAGAACTGCCACACCAGACATGCCTTCTCCAAGGCTGAAGCTCTGGAACCGGAAGCATGCATGCAGTGCCACACAGGGTTTGATCATGCACAGTGGGAGATGTGGACACGCTCAAAGCATGGTTCCGCCTATATGACCGACAGAGATGCCCACAGGGGACCGACCTGTCAGGACTGCCATATGGCAGGTGGAAACCACAAAGTGATGACAGCCTGGGGATTCCTTGCCGTCAGACTGCCGGAAGCGGACGCCGAATGGATGGGGTATCGCGTCAGTATCTTAAAGGCATTAGGCGTGCTGGATAAGGACGGCAAACCCACTGCAAGGCTGGATGTTGTTAAAGCTGCTGATATGGCGCGGCTGACCAAAGAGGCTTTTGACACTGAAAGAAACGCAATGGTAACCACATGCAAAGAATGCCATAGCGAAACCTATGTTAAAAAGAATCTGGAAAATGCCGACCAGATGATCAAGAGTGCCGACAAAATCTTTGCAGAAGCCATTGAACTTGTGGCCAAACTTTATCAGGATGGTGTCATTAAGTCCACTACAAATCAGGGAACCTTTCCGTATCCGGATCTTCTGACTTTTTATGAGGTGGATAATGGCATTGAAGAAATCCTCTATGAAATGTTTATGGATTACCGGATGAAAACATATCAGGCCTCATTCCATCTAATGCCTGATTACACCACCTGGTACGGCTATGCCAAGATGAAGGAAGCACTGGTTGAGATGAAGGATCTTGACAAACATCTGAGAATGGCCGCAAAGTAGAAGAATTAACAAGTATTAAGTCGTAAAAAAAAGAGGGATTAATTTCCCTCTTTTTTTTGCCTGCATATGTTTAGATTTGATATAGCACTGCCACTGCACTACACTATTACTATCGGTTGATATCTTTCCCCTTCTCGCAGGAGCAGACAGTGCCCCCCTCACTCTTTTCCTTTTTCCTCCTTTTTGCAATATTTTTTGTCTCTGCAGTTCCGGTGAAGGCTGATAGTACCGACGGTAAGACACACTTCCCCGCTCTCAATCCCCCATTTGTAAAAAATCATTCGCCGCAATCACAACCATATTCCAGCTATAATCCAGGAAACAGAGAAAAAATAACTGAGTGGAAATTTCATAAAAGTGATGATGGTTCACACCCCGACGGCCATGAGCAGCAGATAGTATGGCTGATGAACAGGGCGAGGGCTAATCCTGCCGCTGAGGGAATCTGGCTAGCCGCCTCAACAGACCCGGATGTGGTAGGAGGAAGGAGTTATTTTGGCGTTGATAAAAACAAGCTGAGATTTGAATTTGCTGCACTTGGGGCTAAACCACCGGCAGTTTTTGATAACCGGCTCTATGCCGCTGCCCTTGTCCATTCTCTCGATCTGATAGCCCGTGATGCCCAGGATCATAACCAGCAATTTGATCGTGTCAATGCTGCCGGGTTTCACCACCAAGGTGGCAGGGGGAGTGTTTTTGCCTATGCCGACTCCGGTCTGAACGCACATGCAGCATGGAATATCGACTGGGGCGGTGGGCCACCTGACGGTATGCAGACTGGCCGGGGTCATCGTATGGCGACCATGTCCGGTGACGGCAGCTATACTAACGTCGGCATTGCTGCAGTTTATGAGGCTAACCCTTCTACCAGCGTAGGTGAGTATGTAACTACCGGCAATTACTGTCTAGCGGATACCAGCTATGACAACCACTTCAACCGGTTTCTTGTTGGCACGGTATGGACGGACAATAATAAAAACGGTCAATATGATCCCGGGGAGGGGTTGGGAGACGTCACAGTAGGAGCCGACAGAGGAACATACTTTGCAATTACCGGAGACAGCGGTGGATATGCTTTTCCCCTAAGTGATGGAATATACTCGATCACCTTTCGAGGTAGCAGCCTTCCCTGCACCTTCACAAAATCTATTACGGTAAGCGGAAAAAGTGTCCTTGCTGATATTGAAACTAAAGCTGATTTCACAGGCGGCAATTGCGATAATGATAAAAAGGCTTTGCCCCTTCCGGCAATTATCCTCCTGCTGCAGGATCAGCATTGATCATGGTGATTGGATTATTCAACAGACGACAGAATCTAGAGTTGACTACTGGTTATATTGGCAGGTACGCAAGGCGTCCTCCTATATCAGAAACCAGAATTAAAAATTACACCGGCTAATACGTTACCTTTGGTTTTATTGTTAATTTCCCAAAATTGCTGGTAAGAACAATGTCCATGGAAATATCGGTCGCATGCATATGGCTGCAACTTTGAGCGATTGGTCAGTCGCACCATCATTACGGGCACTCGCCTGCCAACCGATGGGTGCAGGGTTGATGCCGTCAGGTTGAAATATCAAACGAGTACTGTTCTGGTCAAATGTTGGACCCGATGAAGTTACCTTCATAGTCAACACATTGTTCAGGTCGACACCTCCCCCTACGGCAATCATGCCACTCGGGCATTCCACTCGTTCAGCAGCAAAGCTGCCAACTGTCACTATATTGGAACCTACTACAGTGGTTATGTTTGACTGGGGGCTGCATATGGCGGCAACTTTAAACGATTGGTCTGTCGTACCATCATTACGGTCACTTGCCTGCCAACCGATGGGTGCAGGGTTGATGCCATCAGGTTGAAATATCAAACGAGTACTGTTCTGGTCAAATGT